>JAIEIQ010000233.1 GCA_029065305.1 Oscillospiraceae bacterium | reverse complement strand
ACGGAGAGAATCCCCATGGGGCAGGCCTTGGCGCAGATGCCGCAGGCGATGCACTTGCTGGCCTTGTCCGCGCCGGGGGCCATGACCATGACGTGCATGGGACAGGCCTCCACGCACTTGCCGCAGCCGACGCACTTCTTCTTATCGATCATGTACACGCCCTTGGTGTTCTGGGAGATAGCGCCCTCGGGGCAGGTGCGCGCGCACTTGCCGCACATGATGCAGCTGTTGACCTTCGGCTCGCCGTCGGGCTTGGCGGTGATGCGGATGCAGCTCAGGTCCGGGTCGAACTGCTTGTAAAACGCCTCGGAGCAGGCCCGGACGCAGGACAGACAGGCTTTGCAGGGGTTTTCTTTGCTGACGACTAATTTTTTCATGTTTGCAGCCTCCAACGATAGAATGGGTCCGCCTCTATGCTACCAGAACCTTCGTTAAAATGCAAACAATATTTTTGGCTTTTGAGAAAAATTTCACCGTCCGGGCTCTGGCTTCCGGAGGAAGGGGAGGGGGCGGCAGCGGCAGTTTTCGGCTTTTTTCGATTTTTGACTTGTCATATAGGGGGGATTGTGTTAATATTCTACTTGTATTCCCGGTTTTCCAAAAGCTATTTTGATTAAAGTGAGGTTGTGTAACGATGTTTTGTCCTAACTGTGGTACGCAGTGTCCGGATGGGGAGCGGTTCTGCCCCTCCTGCGGTACGGCGCTGGAGCAGAGCCAGCCCGCTTTGGAGCTGGACATGACGCCGGCGGAGCCTGCGGCCAGGGAGCGCAGGAGGACGGAGCGGAAGGCTTCCAAGCTCTCCCCCAAGCTTATCGGCGCTGCGGCAGTGGCGTTGGCAGCGGTTGTGGTGATTGTTCTGGCGGTCAATATGCTGAGCGGCGGAGGCGGCGGCTACGGCGCCTATACCTCCAAGCCGGTTTTGTCGCTCTTCGACAGCAGCGACAGTGAGCAGATCTACTACTGCGGCGGCAAGGAGATCGGCGCGGCGGAGACAGACTATACATTCTGGAACCAGGACGGCTCCGTGGGCGTGTTTGTCAACGATGACGGCGAGCTGTGTGTCATCACCGCCAAGGGCATCGACGTGGTGGCGGACGACGTGGGGCAGTACCAGCTCTCCGCCAACGGCGCGGCCTTGCTCTATATCACGGAGGACTACGACGTCTGCTGGTACGATGTGAAGAAGAAGTCCAGCACCACCCTGGAGACCGGGGAGGACGGAGCGCAGCTGGGCCAGCCGGCCCCCGACGGCTCTGCGGCGGTCTTTACACTCTACGACGGCGGCGACTATGAGGGCTTCACCTGCGGCAGCAATAAAAAGCCGGTTTCCATGGGGGAGGGGCTTGTTCCCTTTGCCATCTCTAACAAGGGCAGCTATGTCTATTACCTGAAGGTCAAGTCCGGCAGCGGCAGCGGCAGTCTCTACGTCAGCAAGGGCGGCAAGGATGAGGGCGAGAAGCTGGCCAGCGATTACTACATGAACAGCGTTCTCTTCAACAAGGACGCCACCCAGATGATGTTCAACAACGACGGCAAAACTTACCTGACCGTAAAGGGTGGGGAGAAGAACAAGGTGTTCAGCTCCTCGGTTTACAGCATGTTTACCCCGGACTACACCGTGGGCAGCAGCGCGGGCGGCGTTGTTCCGGTCTCCGATCTGCGGGGACAGACCTACTACACCAGCGGCGGCGTGTACTTCCTGGACAGCAAGGGCGAGTCAAAAAAGATCACCAGCGATTTTGACGGCTTCGCCCTCTCCGAGAGCGGCTCCAACCTGATCTACCTGAAGAAGGGCGATCTGGTGAAGGTGACGAATCTGTCCAAGGGCACCGAGGAGGATCTCACCGACGACGCGGAGATCACCTCCTTCCGGGCCACCGGCGATCTCTCCGCCGTGTACTATCTCAACCGGGACGGCGAGCTCTACTACCAGAAGGGCACCGGCAAGAGCGTGGAGATCGGCGACGATGTGGACGCCTTCCTCATGGCCCCAGATGGAAAGACCTGCGTTATCATCAGCGATGGGGAGCTCTATACCTCTACCGGAAAGGCCATGGACGCTGTGAAGGGCCTGGATGAGGTTTCGGGCTTTGGCTTTGCCAGCCAGCGGGGGGTTCTGTTTGTTGGTCAGGACGCCGGCGGCGGCAGCGTGGATATCTATACTCTGTCCGGTTCCGCGCCCAAGCTCCTGGTGGAGGATTTTGAAGGGTATATCAGCTGAATCATGGAACCCGGGGGACCTTTGTCTCCCGGGGCCTTTTTCCATCCCCGCCCGGGGGTTGTATTCTGAAAAAAAGTATGTTAAAATGCAGACAATCCCCAGGAAAGGAGGCGCACCATGCCGAACCAACCGGAGGAGCGGACGCCGGACCACCGCTATATGCACGAGCACGGCATCCCCCACGAGCACGGCCATGGGCACACCCACAGCCACACCCAGACCCGGGCGGTGGTCAACCGTCTCGCCCGGGCCATTGGGCATCTGGAGCGGGTGAAGGCCATGGTGGAGGAGGGGAGGGACTGCTCCGAGGTCCTTGTCCAGCTCTCCGCCGTCCGCAGCGCCATCAACAACACCGGCAAGGTCATCCTCAAGGACCACCTGGAGCACTGCATCGCCGACGCCATGGAGTGCCGGGACAGGGATGCCATTGACGAGCTCAACCGGGCCATCGAGCAGTTTGTGAAGTAGCGTCCGCCCGGACAGACAGCGCCAGACCGTCCTTCCGCCGGCGGACACCGGGGGAGGGCGGTTTGATGATGTTTTTCCGGATTTGCGCTGTGAAGAGGAACTTTTTTCGGAGGAATGTCCAGTATTGGAAGAATTCACTAAGTTTGTTGAGCGAATTTTGGGCATTCTTACGAATTTTTGAAATTGCAGGAAAATCCCCAGAAAAAGTCCCCCATGGGGGGATTTTGCACTTGCTTTTTCGGCGGGTTTTTGTTAAGATAGATACAATGTATTGTTAAAAATGTGACAATACGCATTCAAGAGAAAATTCATCCCACGAGAAAGGAGCAAAGGAAAGGCGGACCACCGACCTTTCCGCAATCCGACTATGAAACTGATCACTGTCGAGCAAATGGAACAGGCCACCGAACGGCTGCTGGAAAACGGCCGCAAGGTTGGCGCGGACTCCTGGCAGCAGCGCGTCAAGAACCAGACCCCCCACTGCAAATTCGGCGAGGAGGGCATCTGCTGCCGCATCTGCTCCATGGGCCCCTGCCGCATTACCCCCAAGGCCCCTAGAGGCATCTGCGGCTGCGACGTCCACGGCATCGTGGCCCGCAACTACCTGCGCTTTACCGCCGGCGGCGCGGCGACCCACTCCGACCACGGCCGCAGCATCTGCCACACCCTTTATCAGACCAGAGAGGGCGGCAACTACACCGTCAAGGACCCCGAGAAGCTCAAGAGAATCGCCGGTGAGTGGGGGATTGAGACGGAGGGCAAGGACATCTACGATCTGGCCCACGAGGTTGCCGAGACCGCTCTGATGGAGTACGGCAAGCCCTTCGGCAACTGCCGCTTCCTCTCCCGGGCTCCCGAGCACACCCGGCAGCTGTGGCACGACGCCGGTATTGAGCCCCGGGCCATTGACCGGGAGGTTTCCCAGTCCCTGCATATGACCCATATGGGCTGCTCCTCCCTGCCGGAGGCGCTGATCCGTCAGTCCCTGCGGGCCGGCCTGTGCGACGGCTGGGGCGGATCCATGTGCGGCACCGAGTTCTCCGACGTGCTCTTCGGCACCCCCAAGCCCGTTGATACCACCGCGAACCTGGGCGTTATGGATAAGGACATGGTCAATATCGTGGTCCACGGCCACGATCCCTCCCTGTCCGAGATGATCGTGTTCTATGCCCAGGATCCCGAGATGATCGCTCTTGCCAAGGAGCAGGGCGCCAAGGGCATCAACATCTGCGGCGTGTGCTGCACCGCCAACGAGGTCGCGATGCGCCACGGTATTCCCATGGCTGGCAACTTCCTCCAGCAGGAGAACGTGGTTCTCACCGGTGCCTGCGAGGCTATCGTGGTGGATGTGCAGTGCATCTTCCCCGCTCTGGGGCCCCTGAGCAAGTGCTTCCACACCAAGTTCATCACCACCTCCGAGATCGCCCGGATGCCGGACAGCGAGTTCATCCACTTCAATGAGGAGACTGCCGGTGACAACGCCAAGGCTATCGTTCGTATGGCGGTGGAGAACTTCAAGAACCGCAATCAGGATCTGGTTCATATCCCTGATCTCAAGACCAACGCTACCGTGGGGTATTCCCTGGAGGCCATCAAGAAGTGCCTGGACGGCGTGACCAACACCCAGGTGGACGTCACCGGCACCACCCTGCCCCTGGTGGAGTGCGTCCGGTCCGGCGTGCTGCGGGGCGCGGT
>JAIEIQ010000232.1 GCA_029065305.1 Oscillospiraceae bacterium | reverse complement strand
AAGAAGGAGTGCGTGGAGCAGGGCAAGAAGTACTTCTCCGTGGCCTCCGGCGGCGGCACGGGCCGCACCCTGCACCCCGACAACATGGCCGCGGGCCCCGCTTCCTACGGCATGACCGACACCATGGGCCGGATGCACTCCGACGCCCAGTTCGCCGGGTCCAGCTCCGTCCCCGCCCACGTGGAGATGATGGGCTTCCTGGGCATGGGCAACAACCCCATGGTGGGCGCTACCGTCGCCGTGGCCGTGGCGGTTGCCGAGAGCCTGAAGTAAGCCGGCGTCTGTTCTGAACGGATGAAACAAAGGCCCCGGGGCGGATGCCCCGGGGCCTTGCTGCGCGCGCCGGATGATTAGCACTCTTAAAACCGGAGTGCTAATATTTACAATTTCGACATACTCTGTTCACAATTAGCAGGCATGATAGAGGAGAAAAATTTGGGGCCTCCGGGCCCCGCCTGCACAGGAGGAAACAACAGCGTATGGCTAAGAAAGAATTCAAGGCGGAATCCAAGCGCCTGCTGGATTTGATGATCAACTCCATCTACACCCACAAGGAAATTTTCCTGCGGGAGATCATCTCCAACGCCAGCGACGCCATCGACAAGCTCTGCTACAAGTCCCTCACCGACGAGGCCGTCGGCCTCAAGCGTGAGGACTTCCGCATCACCATCCACGCCGACGGGGACCAGCGGATCCTCACCGTCAGCGACAACGGCATCGGCATGGACGAGAACGATCTGGAAAACAACCTGGGCGTCATCGCCTCCAGCGGCACCCTCCAGTTCCGGCAGGAGCTGGACAAGGACAGCGAGGACGTGGATGTGATCGGTCAGTTCGGCGTGGGCTTCTACTCCGCCTTCATGGTGGCGGACCACATCAGCGTTGTCACCAGGAAATACGGCGCGGACCAGGCCTTCCGCTGGGAGAGCGATGGGGCCGACGGCTACACCATCACCCCCTGCGGCCGGGAGAGCGTGGGCACCGATATTATCATGCACATCAAGCCCGACGGCGAGGAGGAGAACTACAGCGAGTTCCTTCAGGAGTACACCCTCCGCAATCTGGTGAAAAAATACTCCGACTACATCCGCTGGCCCATCCGCATGGAGGTCGCCAAGTCCCGGAAGAAGGAGGACTCCCCCGAGGACAAGCCCGAGTATGAGGAGTACAGGGAGGAGGAGACCCTCAACAGCATGGTCCCCCTCTGGCAGCGGAAGAAGGGCGAGGTCTCCAGGGAGGAGCACGACAAGTTCTATCAGGAGAAGTTCGGCGACTTCACCCCGCCTCAGTCCGTCATCACCGTCTCCGCCGAGGGCCAGGTGTCCTACAAGGCTCTGCTGTATATCCCGGGCCGTCCCCCCTTTGACTACTACAGCTCCGACTATGAGCGGGGCCTCCAGCTCTACTCCGCCGGGGTGATGATCATGGACAAGTGCTCCGATCTCATCGGGGAGCACTTCGGCTTTGTCAAGGGCGTGGTGGACTCCCCGGATCTGAGCCTGAATATCTCCCGGGAGCTTTTACAGCACGACCGGCAGCTGAAGCTCATCGCCAACAACATCGAGAAGAAGGTCAAGGGCGAGCTGGAGCGGCTGCTCCGGGAGGACCGGGAGGGCTATGAGAAGTTCTTCAAGAACTTTGGACGCCAGCTCAAGGTGGGCTGTCTCAACAACTACGGGGCCAAGCGGGAGCTGCTTGAGGACCTGCTGCTGTTCTACTCCTCCACGGAGAAGAAGATGGTGACGCTCGGCGAGTACGTGGACCGGATGCCCGAGAGCCAGAAGTGCATCTACTATGCCGCCGGCGAGAATCTGGCGGCGATGGAGAACCTGCCCCAGACGGAGCTGCTGCGGGAGCGGAACCTGGAGATCCTCTATCTCACCGACCAGGCGGACCAGCTGCTCATGGAGATCCTGCGGGAGTACAAGGACAAGCCTCTGCGCTCCGCCGTGGACGGGGATCTGGAGCTGGACGACATGCCCGAGGAGAAGAAGTCCGAGGACTACCAGGAGGCGCTGGACTTCATCAAGGAGGCCCTGGGGGAGGGCGTGGACGAGGTGAAGATCTCCCGGAAGCTCAAGACCCATCCGGTCTGTCTGGCCAGCGGGGAGGGCATGAGCTTCGAGATGGAGCGCTACTTCACCGCCACCCAGCCGGAGATGGGGCTCAAGGCCAAGCGGATTCTGGAGATCAACGTGGACCACCCGGCCTTCGCCGCCCTGGAGAGCGCCCGGAGGGACGACCCCGAGAAGGCCAAAAAATATGCCCAGGTGCTCCTGGGCCAGGCCAAGCTGATCGCCGGACTGCCCATCGACGACCCGTCGGCCTATACGGATTTGATTTGCAGCCTGTGGTAAAAAATACTGAGGGCCGCCCCAGCGGGGCGGCCCTCAGACTGTCGATAAAGTGATTTTCGCAAAGAAAACCACATCAAAAATGTTTCAAATGCAGTTACTCTGCTAAATGA
>JAIEIQ010000231.1 GCA_029065305.1 Oscillospiraceae bacterium | reverse complement strand
TCACCGTGGTGCCCTACGACACCCCCTGGGAGGTCATCGCGGACATGGAGCCGGACGGGGTCTTCCTCTCCAACGGACCCGGGGACCCGGAGGACGTGAAGCCGGTGATTGAGCTGGTGCGCGCGCTGCGGGGAACGGTGCCCATCTTCGGCATCTGCCTGGGCCACCAGATGATCGCCCTGGCCTGCGGCGGCAGGACCTACAAGCTGAAGTTCGGCCACCGGGGGGGCAACCACCCGGTGAAGGAGCTGGCCACCGGCAGGCTGGAGATCACCAGCCAGAACCACTCCTACGCCGTGGACGCCGCCTCCCTGGCGGGCACGGGGCTGGAGGTCACCCACCTGAACATATTGGACCGCACGGTGGAGGGGCTGGCCTGTCCGGCGGACCGGGTGTTCTCCGTCCAGTACCACCCGGAGAGCGCCCCGGGCCCCCAGGACAGCGGGTACCTCTTCGACCGGTTTATCGCTATGATGGAGGAGGGGAAGCTTCATGCCTAAGAGAACGGATTTAAAGAAGATTCTGGTCATCGGCTCCGGCCCCATCGTCATCGGACAGGCCGCGGAGTTCGATTACGCGGGCACCCAGGCGTGCCTGGCCCTGCGGGAGGAGGGGTACGAGGTCATCCTCGCCAACTCCAACCCCGCCACCATCATGACCGACACCACCATCGCCGACAAGGTCTACATGGAGCCCCTGACAGTGGAATATCTGGCGAAGATCCTCCGCTTCGAGCGGCCCGACGCCATTGTCCCCGGCATCGGGGGCCAAACGGGGCTGAATCTGGCTATGGAGCTGGAAAAGCAGGGCATTCTGGCCGAGTGCGGCGTGGAGCTGCTGGGCACCAGCTACGAGAGCATCCGCAGAGCCGAGGACCGGGAGCTCTTCAAGGAGCTGTGCCTGGGTCTCGGGGAGCCGGTGGTCCCCTCGGCCATCACCCACTCAGAGGACGAGGCCGCCCAGGCCGCCGCGGACATCGGCTATCCCGTCATTCTCCGCCCCGCCTTCACCCTGGGGGGCACCGGCGGCGGCTTCGCCGGCGGCGAGGACGAGCTGCGGCGGATGATGAAAAACGCCCTGGAGCTCTCCCCGGTCCATCAGGTGCTCATTGAGAAGAGCATCAAGGGCTACAAGGAGATCGAGTACGAGGTGATGCGGGACGCCAACGACACCGCCATCACCGTCTGCAACATGGAGAACATCGACCCGGTGGGCATCCACACCGGCGACTCCATCGTCGTCGCCCCCAGCCAGACCCTGACCAACAAGGAGTACCATCTCCTGCGGGACAGCGCCCTGCGGCTCATCCGGGCGCTGAAGATCGAGGGGGGCTGCAACGTCCAGTTCGCCCTGGACCCCCAGTCCTTCCAGTACTACGTCATCGAGGTCAATCCAAGGGTCTCCCGGTCCTCCGCCCTGGCCAGCAAGGCCAGCGGCTACCCCATCGCCCGGGTGTCGGCCAAGATCTCCGTGGGGATGCGCCTGGACGAGATCCAGCTTGCCAACACCCCCGCCTGCTTCGAGCCGGCCCTGGACTATGTGGTGACGAAGATGCCCCGGTTCCCCTTCGACAAGTTCGGCTCCGCCAGCAACGTCCTCTCCACCCAGATGAAGGCCACCGGGGAGGTGATGGCCGTGGGCCGGACCCTCCAGGAGAGCATCCTCAAGGCGGTCCGGTCCCTGGAGGCCGGGGTGGGCCACATCTATATGGAGAAGTTCAACGACTACTCCGAGAAGGAGCTGCTGGACTACATCCGCCTGGGCACCGACGACCGGATCTTCGCCATCGCTGAGCTCATGAGCCACGGCACGGACCTGGGCCAGATCGCCAGCGCCACCCAGATCGATATGCTCTTTCTGGACAAGATCAGCTATATCGTCCGCTGTGAGGAGGAGATCAAGCGCCATCCCTGGGATCCGGCCATCCTCCGGAAGGCCAAGCGGAAGGGCTTTTCCGACAAGGCCCTGGCCTGGCTGTGGAAGTGCGGCGAGCGGGAGGTCTTTGACAAGCGGAAGGAGCTGGGCATTTTCCCGGTGTACAAGATGATCGACACCTGCGCCAGCGAGTTTGACAGCTATGTGCCCTACTTCTACTCCACCTACGAGGACGAGAACGAGTCTATTGTCTCCGGGAATCCGAAAATTATCGTCCTGGGCTCCGGGCCCATCCGCATCGGCCAGGGCGTGGAGTTCGACTACTCCACCGTCCACGCGGTGCAGACCATCAAGCAGAGCGGCTACGACGCCATCATCATCAACAACAACCCGGAGACCGTCTCCACCGACTACACCTGCTCGGACAAGCTCTACTTCGAGCCTCTGACGGTGGAGGACGTGATGAACATCGTGGAGCTGGAGAAGCCCGAGGGGGTCATCGCCTCCCTGGGGGGACAGACCGCCATCAACCTGGCCCAGCCCCTCCGGGACCACGGGGTGAAGATCATCGGCACGGACTGCGGCGCCATCGAGCGGGCGGAGGACCGGAAGATCTTCGAGCGGGTGCTCCATGAGCTGAACATCCCCCAGCCCCGGGGCGAGGCCGTCACCAACATTGACGACGGCGTCCGGGCGGCCTCGGAGATCGGCTATCCGGTGCTGGTGCGGCCCTCCTTCGTGCTGGGGGGCCGGGCCATGGAGATTGTCTCCAATGAGGAGATGCTCCGGCGCTACCTCAAAAACGCCGTGGCCGTGGACGCAGACAAGCCCGTGCTGGTGGACAAGTATATCATTGGCAAGGAGGTGGAGGTGGATGCCATCTGCGACGGGACAGACGTGTTTGTCCCGGGCATCATGGAGCTGGTGGAGCGCACCGGCGTCCACTCCGGGGACTCCGTGAGCGTGTACCCCGCCTTCTCCATCTCCCAGGCGGTGAAGGACACCATCCTGGACTACACCAAAAAGCTGGGCCTTGGCATCGGCATTGTGGGGCTCTACAACATCCAGTTCATCGTGGACCGGGAGGACAAGGTCTTTATCATCGAGGTCAACCCCCGCTCCTCCCGGACGGTGCCCTTCCTCTCCAAGGCCACTGGCTGGTCCCTGGCAGACATCGCCACCAGGGTGATTCTGGGCGAGAGCCTGCGCAGCCAGGGCATCACAGAGCTCTACCCGAAGGAGAAGGAGCGCTGGTACTGCAAGGTGCCTGTGTTCTCCTTCAGCAAGCTCAGCGGTCTGGACGCCTATCTGTCCCCGGAGATGAAGTCCACCGGGGAGGCCATCGGCTACGACGAGCGCCTTCCCTACGCACTCTACAAGGCCATGCAGGCGGCGGGGATGAACCTCCAGGACCACGGGACGGTGCTGCTCTCCATCTGTCAGGAGGATCTGGCGGAGGCCCTGCCCCTGGTGGGGCGGTTCTACCGGCTGGGCTTCAACATCGAGGCCACCACCGGCACGGCCCAGTTCCTGAAGGAGCACGGCATCCGCACCCGGGTCAAGCGGGACTACACCGAGGACCCGGCGGACATCACCGAGGCCATGCGGGGCGGGAAGGTGGCCTATGTGGTCAACACCCGGGACCCCAGTTCCAGCGCCCATATCACCGCCGGGGTGGAGATGCGGCGGCTGGCCATCGAGAACAACGTGACCACGTTTACGTCGCTGGATACGGTGCGGGCCCTGCTGGATGTGCTGGAGGCCATTACCACCAGGATTTCGACGATAGACGGATAAAAAACCCGGGCGGGGCTTGAGCCCCGCCCGGGTTTCCGCGTGCGCGCGGGGTGCTGGACAAGTCCGGAGCGGCGTGGTACAATAGCTTATCCAAGAAGAAAAGGGGGGAGCCGGTGTGACGCCGCTGCGGGAAAAGCGTCTCTTTCTGCTGGACATGGACGGGACCATCTACCTGGACGGAGCGCTGTTCCCCGGGACAGCGCCCTTTCTGAAGCATGTGGCGGAGAGCGGCGGGCGGTATCTCTTTCTGACCAACAACTCCTCCCGCTCGGCGGATGCCTACGTGGAGAAGCTGGCGGGGATGGGCGTGGCGGCGGAGAGGCGGGACTTCCTCACCTCCACCGACGCCCTTATCGCGGACCTGAACAGGCGGCCCCGCCGCCGGCTCTGCTACGCCTTCGGCACGGAGAGCTTCCGGAGTCAGCTGCGGAAGGCCGGGATACCTGTCACGGACCGCCTCTCGGAGGGGATTGACTGCCTGCTGATCGGCTTCGATACGGAGCTGACCTTTCAGAAGCTGGAGGACGCCTGTATTCTCCTGAACCGGGGCGTGGACTTCCTCGCCACCAATCCGGACTGGGTCTGCCCCACCTGGTACGGCGCGGCGCCCGACTGCGGCAGCGTGTGCGAGATGCTCTTCCGGGCCACGGGGCGCCGCCCCCGGGTTATCGGCAAGCCGGAGCCGGCGATGGTGGAGCTGGCCCTGGCGGGGACAGGACTTCCGGCGGAGGCGGCGGTGCTGGTGGGGGATCGGCTGTATACGGACATCGCCTGCGGCGTCAGCGCCGGGATTGATACGGTGTTCGTCCTCTCCGGCGAGGGGACGCGGGCGGACCTGGAGACCAGTCCGGTGAAGCCCACCTGGGTGCTGGAGGACATCGGCGCGCTGCTGGAGGCTGTGGGGCGGAACGCAGCCCCCGGCGCTCCGCCGCAAAGGAGGTGAACGGCTGTGCGCAAGACCACCATCATGACTACCCGCTTCCAGGCGGGGGAGGGCTTCTATGTGGACGTCATCCCGGACGGGCGGGAGGTCTCCTTCTGGCTGGGCCACCGGGACTGCGACGTGCGGGAGCGGATGTTCGCCGCCTCCCTGGAGCTGGCCCCCCAGGAGCGGTGGGAGAAGCTTATCGAGGATAATCTGGACGATTGCCTGGAGGATTTCCGGGAGGCGTGGCTGGAGGAATAGATCCCTCCAAAATTTGTAATGAGATTGTTACAATTTCCGGCTGATCAGCAGTTGGTTTGTTACCGTTTTCGTGATACACTAAAGGGGCAAAATTTTGGCGATTCCTGTCGCCCCGGAGGTATACCATGAAACGATTAACCGCACTGCTTTTGTCCCTGCTCCTGCTGCTGTCCCT
>JAIEIQ010000230.1 GCA_029065305.1 Oscillospiraceae bacterium | reverse complement strand
GTCCAGCAGGGCGGGGACAGCGCTGTCCCAGGTGATCCCATACCAGCGGCAGAACTCCCCGGCCTCCCGCTCCCCCAGCACCCGGGCCAGCTCCCCGGGGGTGAGGCGGTAGAACCGCCCCTCCTCGCCTCCGGCGTCGGCGTCCTGTCCGGTGGCGAAGGCCCCGCCGGGCAGGCGCAGCTCCTCCAGCAGGTAGTCCAGGGTTCGCCGGGCGGCGTCCTCATAGATCCTCCGCCCGGTCTCCTCCCAGCCGGCCAGACAGGCACAGGCCAGCAGGGCGTTGTCCCCCAGCAGCTTTTCAAAGTGGGGCACGCGCCACTCGCTGTCGGTGGCGTAGCGGCAGAAGCCGCCGCCAATCTGGTCGTGAATGCCGCCCCGGATCAGGCCCTCCAGTGTCCGTTCCGCCATCTCCAGAGCCCGCCCATCCCCCTCCAGCCGGGCGTAGGCCAGCAGAAACAGGATGCTCTGCGGCATAGGGAACTTGGGCTCGCCGCCAAAGCCCCCTGCGGCGGGGTCGAAGCGCCGGAGCAGCTGTCCGGCGGCGGCACGGGGCAGGCCCATGTCCGGATCCGCCGGGGACAGCGCGATCTCCGCCGCGACGCGGTCCGTCACCGCCTGTCCGGCGTCCAGCAGGCTCTGCCGGTCCTCCCGCCACAGCGCCTCCACCCGCTCCAGCACCTCCAGCAGCCCCACCTGGCCCCAGCCGGACCGGGCGGGCAGATAGGTCCCCGCCCAGAAGGGCTTCTGATCCGGCCCCGCCAGCACCGTCAGGGGCCAGCCGCCGGTGCCGGTGAGGGCATGGCAGGCCCGCATATAGACCGCATCCACGTCCGGCCGCTCCTCCCGGTCCACCTTGATGGGCACGAAAGCCCGGTTCAGCACCTCCGCCACGGCGGGGTCGGAAAATGCCTCCCGGCCCATGACGTGGCACCAGTGGCAGGTGGAGTAGCCGATGGAGAGGAGAACGGGCCGGTCCTCCCGCAGGGCCGTCTCAAATGCCTGGGGACACCAGGGCCACCAATCGACAGGGTCGTGGGCGTGTTGGAGCAGATAGGGCGATTTTTCTTTGATCAAGCGGTTGACAGCCATCCCGAAAACCTCCAAAACAAATTTTTTGAGATGGCCTTATGGTCGCGCAGGCTGTCGAAAAGTATACCCGCAAGAAATTGGAGGGCTGAAAAACTTCCCGCCGTCCCAGCGTTCGGCAAAATCTCCCATATCTTGTTACAGAATTGTAAATCTTTTTCCCTTTCGTTGTGGTACAATATCCAGCGGCATAATAAGCAGAACCATGTTTTGCGTTCAGCGGGAGGATTGCTGTTATGGAGGGAAAGCGGACCGCCCAGGCGGAGGCCGGCGCGCGGCGGGGCGGAGCGGCAGTGTGGATCGGATTGGCGGCGGCGGCAGCTGTGCTGGCGGCGGCCGTCGGCTTCTGTGTGTACGCCAACGCCTACAGCGGGGTGTTCCCCGGTGTGACAATGGCGGGGATCGAGCTAGAAGGAAAAGGGCTCAAGGAGCTGCGGGATACCCTGACTCAGGCTCTGCCCAGTAAATTGGACAGCCAGGAGGTGACCGTCACCGCGGGCGGCGAGACGCTGGGCACCTATTCCCTGACGGAGCTGGGGGCCCGGGCCGATACCGCCGGGGCCGCTGACGCGGCCTGGCAGATAGGCCGCGAGGAGGGCGCTCTGGGCTGGCTGAAAAACGGCTGGACCATGGCCGTCTGCCGTCTGGGAGGCGGGCGGGCCCTGGAGCCGACTTTAACCTACGACGGGGATACCCTGAACCGGGCGGTAAGCGCCATCGCCAGCCGCTTCGACCGCGCCCCGGTAAACGGGAGCTACACCCTGGACCGGGACGGACTCTTCGCCACCAAGGAGCTGGACGGCCGGAGCCTGGATACCGACGATCTGAAGGCCAAGCTCCAGGCCGGCCCCGGCGAAACCGTGGAGGCGGTGTGGACCGAGGCGGAGGCGGAGGGCCTGGACCTGGAGAAGCTGGCCCAGGAGCTGGAGGGAACCCCCAGCAACGCCCGCTATGATATCGAAACCGGCCAGGTGGTGGACGGGGAGGTGGGCTTCCGCCTGGACCCGGAGGCCGCCTCCTATGTGCTGGAGGCCGCCGAGGGGGGCGAAACCGTGAAGCTCCCCGCCGACGTCACCTTCCCGACAATGACCGCCCAGGAGCTGGAGGCGGTGCTCTTCCGGGATGAGCTGGCCACTTATACCACCAATGTCTCCGGAAGCCGGTCCCGGAGGGGAAATATCCAGCTGGCCGGATCGACCGTCAACGGCACCGTCCTCAATGACGGGGATATCTTCGACTATAACCAGGTGGTGGGCAAGCGGACCGCCGAGCGGGGCTTCGGCGCGGCGGCAACTTATGTCAACGGTGAAACCGTGGACACCATCGGCGGGGGCATCTGCCAGGTGTCCAGCACCATCTACATGACCGCCCTGCTGAGCAACCTGGAGATCACCGAGCGGTACGCCCACCGGTTCTATCCCGGCTATATCACCAAGGGGATGGACGCCACCGTCAGCTGGGGCGGGCCGGAGTTCCGGTTCAAGAACAATACCGGCTACCCCATCCGCATCGACGTGAGCTACGCCGACAGCAAGCTGACCGTCACCATCGTGGGCACCAAAACCGACGATACTTACGTGAAGATGACCTATGAGCAGCTCAGCTCCACCGGCTTTGAGACTGTGTACGAGGAGACAATGGATCTTCCCTGGGGTACAGAGCAGGTGAAGCAAACCCCCTATGTAGGCTTCGAGGTGGTCTCCTACCGAAATATCTACGACGGAAACGACAAGCTCCTCTCCAGCACCATGGAGGCCAAGAGCAGCTATAAGGCCCGGGATAAAATTATCCTGGTAGGCATCAACGGCAGGCCTCCTCTGGAGGCGGAGCCCACACCGCCGCCGGTAATCCTGGATCCCTCCGCCCCCACAGGCGGAACCGGAATTCCCAGTGACCCCGGCACCACGGGTCCCGGCACAGGCGGAATGCCCGGCGGGACAGACGAGCCCACCGCGCCGCCTGCTCCCTCCCAGCCGGAGGATCCGGCGCCTCCCCCGGTAGACGATCAACCCCCGGACTGGCTCTAACGAATAAAGGTATAAAAACAGAGGACGACCGCCCCACAGGCGACCGTCCTCTATCTATTAAACTCTTACTCCCCGACGGGCTGAAGTCCCAAGCACGCATATACCGACTCCAGCCTGGCGCTGTCCATCCGGTGCCCTGTGCTCTCCAAAACACAGAAAGCGTACTCATAGCCGTGCAGATAGCGGTAGCCAGCGCCGCCGGCAATATCCTGCCTTCTCAGCTGCGCATACCGCCGCCCCCGGTCCAGCTCCTCCCCGTCCAGCGTCTCCAAAATCCCGTCAATCCGCGCAGTCATTTCCGCCTCTAAAGCCTGCAGCTCCCCGGGAAGCGGGGGCCAGGGCGCACTCCCGGCGGCGTCACTGTCAGAGGAGGTCATCGCGGCCAAAAATCCCTGGGACCAGAAGAAATCGTTAAACCGGTTCTCAAAGGCAGAGAGGGCATCCTCAATTTTCCCCACCGTAGTCTCCCGCGAGGGAGGGATAGCCCGCTCCGTAGGTGTGTTGATGGCCATGCGCTCGGCACGGCTGCGCTGGTAGGCGGTGTCGTGGGCCATGCGGTAGGCGTCGATCTTTTCGCTGATCTCAATCTGGAAATCAATGGAGAAATTCTGCCGCAGCATGTAACCGCGGATACCGCAGGAATGATTCACTATAAAGCGCCTCCCCCGCCAAAAAAATCCGAAAGTTCTTATCATATTATAGCATTTTTGCACACAAGTTGTCAACTCAATACGATGATAAAATTTCGGTTTTTTCATCGTATGAATTCCTCTTCCGGCAGGTACAATATCATAGTCTGAGAGGTGTTTGCCATGCCGAATGAAGCTGTATATGATTTTGGACTAAGAATCCGGCGGCTCCGCACAGAGCGGAAAATAACCCGGGCCGCGCTAGCAAAGCGGCTGGGGGTCAGTACAGAGACGGTGTACCGGTATGAGAACAATATCCAGACCCCCTCTCTGGACCGTGCGAAGCAGATTGCGGTGATTCTGCATACCTCACTCGACTATCTAACGGGCCTAGAAGATGCCTACACAGTAAAATTGCCAACCCTGTCGAACGAACAGCGTGAGGCACTGACAGAGTTCCTCCGCGTCTTTGTCGAGATAAAGTGATCTCCGTCCCCACCCTGCCGGGCGGGGACATTTTTCACCCGCACCTCCAGCGGAGCAGCCGTCTACGCAGGGTCCATCGGGTTAACAGGCCGACAGGCGAAGTCCCGGACGTGCCAAGGCATCAGAAGAGCGCGGCCAACTCCGAGGCTTCGCCCCAAAGGAAGCACCGCAGAAAGCCCCCGTAAACCCATATCGTGTGGCCCGGG
>JAIEIQ010000023.1 GCA_029065305.1 Oscillospiraceae bacterium | reverse complement strand
GGTGTACTCCGACCACGAGTGCCACGATGCCGCCGACGCCATCGCCAAGCTGGAGCGGGGCCAGTTCATCATGATCCGGGAGGGCACCGCCGCCCACAACCTGGAGGCCCTGCTCCCCCTGCTGACACCCCAGTACGCCGACCGGTGCATGTTCTGCTGTGACGACAAGCACCCCAGCGACCTGCTGGAGAAGGGGCATATCGACTATAACGTCCGGGAGTCCATCCGCCGGGGTGTGGACCCCATTCTGGCGGTGAAGGTGGCCTGCCACCACGCGGCCCGGTACTACCTGCTCAACAACCGGGGAGCCATCGCCCCGGGCTATCTGGCGGACTTCGTGATCATCGACAGCTTTGAGAGCTTCCATATCCTCCAGGTCTACAAGAAGGGCGTGGAGATGTACGACGGCAAAGAGGTCCACGACTTCCGGGCCCCGGAGATAGACCCCTATCTGGTCCAGCGGGCCCACGATACCTTCCATGTGGCCCATCTGACGGCGGAGGACTTCTCCGAGCGCCGTCCCAGGGGCATCATCGGCATGGTCCCCGGGGAGCTGGTGACCACGGACCAGGGCTACTCCGACCACATCGACCCCGAGTGGGATATTCTGAAGATTGCGGTCATTGAGCGGCACAAGAACACCCACCATATCGGCATCGGCTATCTCCAGGGCTACGGCCTGAAAAAGGGCGCGGTGGCCACCAGCGTGTCCCACGACTCCCACAACATCATTGTGGTGGGCGCCAATGAGGAGGACATGGCGGCAGCGGCCAACCGGATCACGGAGAACCGGGGCGGCATTGTCGTGATGGAGAACGGGGAGATAAAGGGGGAGGTGGTGCTGTCCATCGCGGGGCTGATGAGCGACGGCTCGCTGGAGAGCGTGAACAGTGCCCTGGAGAGCGCCAAGGCGGCGGCCTTTGCCCTGGGCGTGAGCAGGGACATCGACCCGTTCATGACGCTGAGCTTCATGTCCCTGCCGGTGATTCCGACGCTGCGGCTGACCACCCGGGGGGTCATCGACGTGATGAAGCAGCAGTACGTGTAAAAATTGTTGTTTTGCCTATTGCCTTTTCCCCCGGCGTTTTGTATAATATTTTCTAGCCTTTTTTGGGCAAGATTTCTAAACAAAAGAAGCATAAAAGGAGTGTGACGAAATGGCCGAGGAAAAGCTGGCCCCTGCCGCCGGGGAGGCGGAGAGCAAAAACTTTATCCATCAGTTCATCGACGAGGACATCGCGGAGGGTGGTCGGTTCCAGGCTATGACTGTCCATACCCGCTTCCCGCCGGAGCCCAACGGCTACCTGCACATCGGCCACTGCAAGGCCCTGTGCATCGACTTCGGCACCGCTGAGAAATACGGCGGGCTGTGCAACCTCCGCATGGACGACACCAACCCCACCAAGGAGGACGTGGAGTATGTGGAGGCCATCCAGGAGGACATCCACTGGCTGGGGTTCGACTGGGGGGACCGGTTCTTCTACGCCTCGGACTACTTCGACAAGATGTACGAGTGCGCCGAGGCTCTGATTCAGAAGGGGCTGGCCTACGTCTGCCAGCTCACCCCGGAGGAGTTCCGGGACTACCGGGGCGATGAGAACACCCCCGCCCGCTCCCCCTACCGGGACCGCCCTGTGGAGGAGAGCCTGGACCTCTTCCGCCGGATGCGCGCCGGGGAGTTCCCCAACGGGGCCATGACCCTGCGGGCGAAGATCGATCTGGCCAGCGGCAACTTCAATATGCGGGACCCGGTTATCTACCGCATCAACCACATGCACCACCACCGCCAGGGGGACAAGTGGTGCATCTACCCCATGTACGACTTCGCCCACCCCATTGAGGACGCCCTGGAGCATATCACCCACAGCCTCTGCTCCCTGGAGTTTGAGGACCACCGGCCCCTCTATGACTGGGTGGTGGACAACTGCGGCCTGCCCAGCAAGCCCAGGCAGATCGAGTTCGCCCGCCTGGGCATCAACTATACCGTCATGAGCAAGCGGAAGCTCCGGGCGCTGGTGGAGGGCGGGAAGGTCTCCGGCTGGGACGACCCCCGGATGCCCACCCTCTCCGGCCTGCGCCGCCGGGGCTACACCCCGGCCTCCATCCGCAGCTTCTGCGAGCGCATCGGCGTGGCGAAGGCGTCCAGCACCGTGGAGTTTGCCTTCCTGGAGCACTGCCTGCGGGAGGACCTGAACGAGACCGCCCGGCGGGTCATGGCGGTCATCCGGCCGATAAAGCTGACCATCGTCAACTACCCCGAGGGCCAGAGCGAAACCTTCGAGGTGGAGAACAACCCCAACCGTCCGGAGGACGGCACCCGCACCATCACCTTCTCCCGGACGCTCTATGTGGAGGCCGACGACTTCCTGGAGGACCCGGTGCCCAAGTACAAGCGGCTGTGCCCCTGCGGGCCGGAGTGCCGGCTGAAGGGGGCCTATCTCATCAAGTGCGCCGGCTGCAAAAAGGACGAAAAGGGCAATATTGTTGAAATCCTGGCGGAGTACGACCCGGAGAGCCGGGGCGGCAATCCCGCCGACGGACGGAAGGTGAAGGGCGCCACCATCCACTGGGTGGACGCCGCCACCGCTGTGGACGCGGAGTGCCGGCTCTACGACAACCTCTTCACCGATCCCTCGCCCGATGCGGCGGATAAGGATTTCCTGGACTGCC
>JAIEIQ010000229.1 GCA_029065305.1 Oscillospiraceae bacterium | reverse complement strand
GAGGCAAAGCCTCCCGCCGCTCCGGCGTTGAATGAGAGATAAAAGAAAGAAGAGAGAGAAAGAAACCTGTCCTGCATCTATATCAAGCGGCGTTTCCATTCCGACCGCGGCCGTAGCCGAAGAACTCATTGAAGAAGTCCTCCATGCTGCCCTGGTAGTAGGAATCTCCGCGTTGATAGCTGTCGTTGGGGGCGCTGGGCTCCGTGGGGGCACTCTGATCACCGGCGGCGCTGGTCCGCTCCATGGTGCTGCCGAAGGTGAGCTCGGTGGTGTACACCTGACCGCCGCGGACAAAGGTGACGGTGGCGGTATCACCGGCCTTGTAGCTCTTGCTGCCCACAGCGGAGGTCAGATCCTGCTGGGAGGTGATGGTGGTGGTGCCGATCATGGTGATGACATCTCCCGTCTGGAGGCCCGCCTTGGCGGCGGGGCCGTTCTCCACCACCTCCGCCAGATAGGCCCCGCTGCGCACGCCGGTCTCCGGGTAGTAGGAGGCGCTGGCCGCGCTGACGCCCATGTAGGCGTGGGTTGTGACCTGGCCGTTTTCCATGATATCCTTGAGCATGTTGAGCACATCGTCAATGGGGATGGCGAAGCCCAGGCCCTCGGCGGCGGTGCCGTCGCCGGCGGCGGAGTACTTGGCGGAGACGATGCCCACCACCTCTCCGTAGGTGTTGAAGAGGGGCCCGCCGGAGTTGCCGCCGTTGACGGGGGCGGTGATCTGGATCATGTTGAAGGGGGTGCCGTTTACGTTGATCTCCCGGTTGAGGCAGGAGACAATGCCCTCGCTCATGGAGAAGGTGAGCTCGCCCAGGGGGTTGCCGATGGCGGCCACGTCCTCGCCCACCCGCAGGTTGGCGCTCTCGCCGATGACCACGGGGGTCAGTTCCCGGTCCCCGGCGTCGATTTTGACAACGGCGATGTCGTAGTCCTCGTCGCCGCCCACGATCTGGGCGGGGTAGGTCTTGCCGTCGCTGAAGCTGACCTGCACGTCATTGCCGCCGCTGACCACATGGTAGTTGGTGACGATGTAGCCGTCCTTGGTGATGACGAAGCCGCTGCCGGAGCTGGCGGTCTGGACCTGACGCCCAAAGTAGTTATAGCCCTGGGAGATGGAGATGACATTGATGCTCACGCAGCTGCCCACGTTGGCGTCGTAGACCTCCGGCAGGGTCAGCTTCTGGGTGCCGGTGACGGCCACGGTATTGACCTCCGGGGCCTTCCGGTCGCTGAGGAGGATGCTGGTCTGGCTGCCGTCCTCCCCGGCGGCATCACCGGAGCGCCAGTTCTGAAACGCCCAGCCGGCTCCGAAGGACCCGCCCAGCAGCAGGGCCCCGCACAGAACCCCCGCCGTCACCCGCTTCCAGATTCCGTGGCGCTTGGCGGGCTGAACGGGCTCCAGGGTGGGAATCGGCTCGCTGTAGTTGGGCCGGTAGCTGTAGTGGTACTCGTAGTTGTTTCTGTCCTGCTCGTTATACATCTGGAAAGCCTCCTTGAAGAACTTGTATCGCGTTTCCGCGTGTTTTCTTTCGATGGTCCTACTATACCGGCGATTTGTGTCCAAAGTATGAAAATTTTTTGCCGGGTTTTTGAACATTCTGGAAAGGCTTTGTGAATGGGCGTTTCCGCAGGACGCCGAAAAAGAGGACGGCCCTCCGGCCGTCCTCTTTGGGGAAGCTACTCCTCATGTCCATGGTCATGGCCGCAGCAGCCCTCCTGGGTGCAGCCGTCGCAGGGGTGCTCATAGGGGATGCCCTTGCGCTTGTAGTAGTCGGCCACAGCGGCCTTTACCGCCTGCTCGGCCAGAACGGAGCAGTGGATCTTCACCGCCGGCAGGCCGTCCAGGGCCTCCACCACCGCCTTGTTGGTGAGGGTCAGCGCCTCCGCGAGGGGCTTGCCCTTGATCATGTCGGTGGCGATGGAGCTGGTGGCGATGGCGCTGGCGCAGCCGAAGGTCTGGAACTTCACGTCCTCGATGATCTCATCGTCGTTGATCTTCAAATACATCCGCATGATATCGCCGCACTTGGCGTTGCCCACCTCGCCCACGCCATTGGCGTCCTCCAGGGTCCCAACGTTGTGGGGATGGGCGAAATGCTCCATTACTTTTTCACTGTATTCCATAGCCATAGCAGGCACTTCCTTTCCTATATAATGATGATTACCGGTAGGGATCCGGCATAGTCTCCAGCATACGGGACCAGACAGGGCTCATCTGCCGCAGCTCCCGGACCACCTGGGGCACCTGCTCCAGAATGTAGTCCACCTCGGCCATGGTGTTGTACTCGCACAGGCTCAGCCGCAGGGAGCCGTGGGCAATCTCATGGGGCATCCCCAGGGCCAGCAGCACATGGCTGGGGTCCAGGGACCCGCTGGTGCAGGCGCTGCCGGAGCTGGCGCAGATGCCCGCCAGATCCAGCCGCAGCAGCAGGCTCTCCCCCTCGATGCCCTCGAAGCAGAAGCTGACAATCCCCGGGGCCCGGTGGTCGGGACTGCCGTTGCAGCGGGAGTTTGGAATCCGGCTCAGCCCCGCTATCAGCTTGTCCCGCATGGCGCAGACCTTGACCCGGTTCTCCTCCAGGTGAGCGCAGCTCTCCTCCAGCGCCGCCGCCATGGCCAGAATGGCCGGAATGGCCTCGGTGCCGCCCCGCTTGTCCCGCTCCTGGGCCCCGCCCTCAATGAAGTTCCGGAGCCGGATGGACTTCTTGCAGTACAGGGCCCCGACGCCCTTGGGGGCGTGGAACTTGTGGCCGGAGAGGGAGAGCATGTCGATATTGTCCGCCTCCACATCCACCGGAATGTGGCCCACGGCCTGGACGGCGTCGGTGTGGAAGAGAATCCCCCGCTCCCGGCACAGGGCCCCGATCTCCCGGATGGGCTGAACGGTGCCGATCTCGTTGTTGGAGAACATGATGGTCACAAGGCAGGTGTCCTCCCGGAGGGCCTTCTCCAGATCCTCCAGCCGGACCACGCCGTCGTCATAGACAGGAAGGTACGTCACCTGAAAGCCCTGCTTCTCCAGCTTCTTCAGGGTGTGGAGCACCGCGTGGTGCTCGATGGGGTCGGAGATGATGTGGCGCTTCCCCCGCTCCGCCCCCAGGCGCGCGGCCTCGGTGATGGCCCAGTTGTCCGACTCCGTGCCGCAGCCGGTGAAGTAGATCTCCCGGGGCTCGGCGTTCAGGCATTGGGCCACGGCCTCCCGGGCCCGGATGAGGGCCAGATTGGCCTCCCGCCCCTTCTGGTGGAGGCTGCTGGGGTTGCCGTAGAGCTCGTGCATGGCGGGGAGCATCGCGTCCACGGCGGTTTTGCTCATGGCCGTGGTGGCCGCGTTGTCAGCGTATACGAACATACCGTTTCCTTCCTTCCTTCGCCGGGGAGGCCGGCGGGCTTTTCTCAAATTCCTATCTGAATATAGGGCTTTCTTCTGCCGTTATCATACGACCGGCGGGGGAATTTGTCAAGTGCTTTTTCAGCAGTTTCCCCGGGCGGACTGGCAGTGGGCCGCCCGGCGGGCGTCGATGCGGCGCTGCTTGTCCACCAGGTCCGCCAGCGTCACGTGGTCCACCACGTTGCTGATGGCCTGGTCCACCTGGGCCCAGAGGTCCAGGGTGACGCACTCCTTGCACCGGGCGCACTGGTTTACCTCGTCGTCCAGGCAGGAAACCGGGGCAATGCTGCCCTCCACAGTTCGGAGGATTGCCCCCACGGTGCAGTCCTCCGGGTCCCGGGTCAGGTGGTAGCCGCCCTTGGCGCCCCGGACGCTGCGGACCAGACCGCCCCGGATCAGCAGGGGGATGATCTGCTCCAGATATTTTTCGCTGATCCCCTGGCTCTCGGCCACGGTTTTGACCGAGAGGTTCACCCCCTGCTCCTGCATAGCCAGGGCCAGCATGAGATGGAGCGCGTAGCGGCTCTTGGCGGATATTTTCATAGCGTCCCTCCTCCTCAACAACTCCTATCTTAATATAGGAATTATCCCCTGTCAAGAGGGAATTATACTTTTTATATCGCGGCGCGGGGACGGCCCGCAAAAATATTCCCGCGTTTGGGGCAACTTTTCGTTTACAAACCCGGTATAGGTGCGGTATAATATTTGACACGCGGGCATGATGGAATTGGTAGACATGCGAGATTTAGGTTCTCGTGGCGTACGCCGTCGGGGTTCGAATCCCCGTGCCCGCACCAGTCAACGCAGGGACCGGCGCAGTTTCATACTGTGCCGGCCCCTTTTTTTTCGCTCGTGAAGTCGCCCCGGAATATGCAACTTCTCCCCCGTTACAGCCTTGGGTGTAACGGTTTTTTGCCGTTAACACCATTTTGAAAAGGAGACTTTGCATGAATTACACAGAAAAGTACCATCTGCCCCAGTGGGAGGAGAACGACAGGGTTATGCGCACAGATTTTAACCAGATGTGCGCGAACATTGAGAGCGGCATCGACGGGGCCAAGGCTCAGGCCGCGCAGAGCGACGCGGCGCTAAACCAGAAAATCACTGCCGCCCAGATCCGTGCGGACACCGCCCAGGCTGCTGCGGATGCGGCGCAGCAGACGGCGCTTGAGTACCGGCACTATGTACTGGGCCAATACTGGGGAACAAGCAGCGCACAGACAATTTCCATCGGATTCAAGCCGATCGCTCTCATGATCACCGACCTATACGGGAGCACCTACTTTTTCCTCCCTAATGTGAAATCAGATTATATGTCCTTCACTGATGACGGTTTTTCACTGGTTAAACAGGTATCGGACGCGCCTAACCTGAATTATAGCCCAATCAGCTACTACTACCTCGCCCTCCGGTAAAGGAAAGACCCCCAAGGGCCAAAGCCCTCGGGGGTCTTCTCTGTGTTCAGCTCAATCGAAATTCCAGCTGCTTTTTAGGCAACGTTCACGTCGATTGTCCAGGTCTCAATCTCGCCAAGCGCGGTTCCGTCATCAGGATTCGCGTTGTCGAAATACTGGAAGGAATAGTAGGCGCTGTAACTGGAACGAGCGGCGACAAGACCGTCAGTGTTCTTGGTTACACCGAAGTACTCGTGGAACAGACCATTCGCAACATTGGGATCGACGTAGGTGTCGCCGGTCAGGCCACTGGAGTCCAGATTCTCATCCGGCGCGGTAGCGCTGAACAGAGTCTTGACGGACTTCGCACCGGCGGGGGCGGTCCAAGTCACACCAGCCCAAACAGTCATGGGACCAGCATTTGTATTGGCAATGGCCTTCCAGTACATATCCTGCTCATCGGCAGTCTTAGTGCTGTCGTAGTGCTCGGCAATGAAGGTGGTCAGCTTGGCCTTGTCAACGTTAATGGTGACAGCCTTCTTGGCGTTGTCGGAGATGATCTCGATACCAGCCATCTCGTAAGGAGTCTCGTAACGATCATCCGCACCGCCCTCAGCCTCGGCAACCTCGAAGGTGATGGTCACGGTGTCATCGTCCGCACCGTTGGTACCCTCATCCTCAACCACAAGGGTCTTGTCAGTGCCGTTCCAAGTACCAGTGGTGATCTCTGTGTTGTCCGCGCCGGTAACTTTGATAACATCAGTCCAACCAGCGTTATTGCCCCAGGAAGTAAACGCAGTACCAACAGGCAGAGTCACGGTGATGGCGTCGCCGGTGCGCTCGGAGACGGTCACGCCCTTCACCTTGGCCTTGACAGTGACCTCACCGGCCACAGGAGCCGCAGCCTCAACCGCGCTAATAGCGGCGTTGGCGGTGGTCAGACCGGAGCTGTCCTTCTTGATCTCGGCGATCTCTTCCTTGGTCAGAGCGTCGTAAGCCTTCTGGCGCGCCGCAATGTCAGCGCTCAGGCCGGAAGCTTCAGCCTTGGTGTGAGCCTCTTCCAGAGCCGCGATCTTCTTCAGAATGGCCTCATTCTTGGCGTAAGCAGCCTCGATCTTGGCAATGTTGTCGGTCAGGGTCTTATCGGCAGCATCATTACTAACTGCCAGATAATACGCTTTCTCCGCGTCACTCAGATCATCCAGGGCATCCTTAGCGGCCTTGATATCGCTGAGCTTGGTCAGAGCCGTGGCCTTCGTGTTCACGGTGCCAGCGTCGGTCTTTGCTTTTTCCGCAGCGGTGTAATAATTTCTTCCGTTAGAACTGTCTGTGAACTTACCATGGACCAGCGCGACATCGGCCTTGAGAGCAGCGTTGTCGGCGATCGCGGCATCAACAGCGGCCTTGTTGGACACATAAGCAGCTTCTGCAGCCAGAGCCTTCTCCATGGCGGCGGCAATCTTAGTGGTGTCTCCGCTGCCCTTGATGGCTTCGTACTCGGTGTAGGCCTCAACCAGGTCGTTGGCAATCTTGGCCATGTCGGAAGCGCCGCCGTCGAGAGCCTCCTCCATCTGCTTCAGCTGGGCCAGCTGAGCGGCAGTGGTATCCTTGTGGGTCTTGGCGGAAGCGATCTTCATCTTGGCGTCAGCCTTCTTGTCGGCATTGTTGGGATCGGCCTGCCAGGCGAGGTAGGCGTCCAGGGCCTCGGCGAAGGTGTACCCGGCGCGGTCGGCAACCTGCTCCTTGGCGACCTGATACCAGAGGGCCTCGTAGGCGTTCTCGCTCCAGCCGCCCAGCCAGCTGGGAGTCTGCTGGGAGCCGTCGGCGAAGTCGACGTCGATGACGAAGGCGACATGGCCGTCCTTGTCCTCAACCCACAGGATCCGGTGGCCCTCCTCCAGA
>JAIEIQ010000228.1:2781-8622 GCA_029065305.1 Oscillospiraceae bacterium | reverse complement strand
GCGTGGTGTGCTGCCAGCGGTGCGGAAAGGGGGGGAATGGTCTGACCATGCCCCTGACGGGCGGGGCCCTGGCCGCAATGCGGCGGGTGCTGTACGGGGATCCCAAGCGGCTGTACAGCTTCACCCTGGCGGAGGCGGATCTGAAGCGGCTGGGAGATGCCGGTGAGGCCTACGTCCACGCCACCCTGGAGCGGGGATTCAAGACGCTGGATTTCTACAAGGGGCTGCGCTGTCAGGGGGAGGCGCCGTGTACACTGTAGGTTATATCGACGCCGGAAAATACGAATCAGTATCCAAACATATTCGGACCCGCGAGGTGATTATCACGGAGGAGCGGATCCGGCATATCCAGGAGCGGCATCCGGAGGACTATGAGCGATATGCCGGCTATCTGAAAGAAATTGTAGAGAAGCCGGATTACATTTTGGAGGCCAATAAGCCCAACACCGCTTTTATTCTGAAGGAAATAGCGGAGTCCGGTGAAAAATTCCAGCTCGTCCTGCGCCTCTCCGTAGCGGGAGATACTCCGGAATATAAAAACTCCGTTATAACATTCCTGAAAATTGATAAAAAGCGGTTTCAGCGATATCTCCGCACAAAAAAATTCTTTACAAATCTGAATAATGCGGCTATAATAAGTATAGGATAGCTTGGTGCTTTGAGGTGGTCAATTTCGTGGCAGCCACACGCCGATGGTACTGACAGGGGCAACCCGAGAGATGCAGGAGAACGCCACGCCTGCCAAAGCACCGACTGACGGGGCCGCAGAAATGCGGCCCCTGTTTGTTTATGGAGAGCATACTGATATGAGCGAACTGTTTGACAAATCCATCCGAACCCTGGAGCTGCCGGCGATTCTGAAAATGCTGGCGGACCAGACCAACAGCGCCGAGGCCCGGGAGAAGGCCCTGGCCTACGCCCCCCAGACCGACCGGGAGGACGTGGAACAGTTGCTGGATGAGACTGACGCCGCCCGGGAGATGATTGGCCTGCGGGGCTCCCCCGCCTTCTCCGGCATCAAGCCGGTGGCGGAGAGCCTGTACCGGGCCGACCGGGGCGGGGCCCTGAACACCCGGGAGCTGCTGGACATCGCCGGGGTGCTGCGCTGTGCCCGGCGGGTGCGGGACTACCACAGCGACGACGGGAAAAAGACCGCCATCGACCACCTCTTCACCTCCATCCGGGGCAACCGCTTCCTGGAGGAGAAGATCTTCACCTCCATCCTGGAGGAGGATGTCATCGCCGACAACGCCAGCCCCGAACTGGCGGACATCCGCCGCCACAAGCGGCAGGCCGCGTCCAAGGGGCGGCAGATCCTGCAAAAGATCATCTCCTCCGCCAGCTACAGCAAGGTCCTCCAGGAGGCCATCATCACCCAGCGGGACGGCCGGTTCGTGGTGCCGGTGAAGTCCGAGTTCCGGGGGAGCCTGCCGGGGCTGGTCCACGACGTGTCCTCCAGCGGGGCCACCATCTTTGTGGAGCCCATGGGGGTGGTCCAGGCCAACAACGAGCTCAAGGAGCTGGAGGCCAAGGAGAAGAAGGAGATCGACCGCATCCTCCGGGAGCTGTCCGCCGAGGCTGCGGCCTACCACAAGGATATTCTCTGGGACTACGACATGCTGGTACAGCTGGATCTGATCTTCGCCCGGGGCCAGCTCAGCTACAAGATGAACGGAAGCCGCCCGGCGGTGAAGCGGGACGGCGGCGTTTTCCTGCGCCGCGCCCGGCACCCTCTGCTGGACACCGGACGGGCGGTGCCCATCGACATCGAGTTGGGGAAGCGGTTTGACACCCTGGTCATCACCGGCCCCAACACCGGCGGCAAGACCGTGAGCCTGAAAACCCTGGGCCTGCTGACCCTCATGGCCCAGTGCGGCCTCCACATCCCGGCGGACTGCGGCAGCGAGATCAGCGTCTTTGACCGGGTGCTGGCAGACATCGGCGACGAGCAGAGCATTGAGCAGAGCCTCAGTACCTTCTCCGCCCACATGGTGAACATTGTGAAGATCCTGGAGGAGGCGGACGGACACAGCCTCATCCTCTTCGATGAGCTGGGCGCCGGTACGGACCCGGTGGAGGGGGCGGCTTTGGCTATCGCTATTATCCAGAGCGTCCGGGAGAAGGGCGGCAGAATCGCCGCCACCACCCACTACGCCGAGCTGAAGACCTTCGCCATGACCACCCAGGGGGTGGAGAACGCCTCCTGCGAGTTCGACGTGGAGACGCTGCGGCCCACCTACAAGCTCCTCATCGGCATTCCCGGCAAGTCCAACGCCTTCGCCATCTCCCAGCGGCTGGGCCTGGAGGAATCGGTCATCGAGATGGCAAAAGCCCAGATGGACAGCGAGTCCGTCCGGTTTGAGGATGTGCTCACCCAGCTGGAGGAGAAGCGCCAGAGCCTGGAGAAGGACCGGGACGAGGCCGAGCGCCTGCGCACCCAGCGGGAGGCCGACGCCAAGCGGGCCCGGGAGTTCCGGGAGCAGATGGAGCGGGCCAAGGAGAACGCCCGGACCAAAGGCGAGGCCGAGGCCCGGCGGATCATCAAGGAGGCCAGGGCCCAGGCCGACGCCATCTTCGAGGAGCTGGCCCAGCTGCGGCGGGAGCAGGAGAAGCACAGCGACTGGCAGGGGGTCAACGATGCCCGGGCCGCCATCCGGAGCCGTCTGAACCAGGCGGAGGAGGACCTCCACTTCGAGGTGGAGAAGGAGCCCATCCCCGCCCCCAGCCGCCCCATTCAGGCGGGGGACCTGGTGGAGCTGGGGGGCACCCGGACCCGGGCCACGGTGACGGCGGTCAGCGGCGATAAGCTCCAGCTCGCTGCCGGGAATATGAAGCTGACGGTGAAGGCCGGGGAGGTCCGGCTCATTGAGGAGGCGGAGCTTCGGGAGAAGAAGGCCGTCCGGCGCCAGGTGGCCACCAATATCCGCGCCGGGGGCAGCCGGGCCGCCAGCACGGAGCTGGATATCCGGGGGATGATGACCGACGAGGCGGAGCTGGTGGTGGACCAGTTCCTGGACCACGCGGTGATGAGCCGGCTCCATACAGTGACCATTATCCACGGCAAGGGCACCGGCGCCCTGCGCGCCGCCGTCCGCCAGCAGCTCAAGCGCCACCCCGCCGTCAAGACCTTCCGGCCGGGCCGGTACGGCGAGGGGGAGGACGGCGTAACGGTGGCGGAGCTCCGGGAGTGAGCGAAATAAGGAAAGGTTTTGGTCAAATCTGCATATACTAAAACAGCAGGAAAAAATCCGCTTCCGGTGGCGGGAGGTATGTTTTTCGCGGTTTTTGGGAAGGATTTCATTGCCTGCCGGCGGACCCCGGCGGCGCGAAAAATCCAGAAATAGGGTTTCTGTACAAAATTTCCCACAATATGGCGAGCATAGCTCCTTCTGAAGGAGGTAGTTTTGTGGAATGTGCCGTTGACAGGAAAAGAGAAATTTGCTAACATAGTACCATAGATCCCAAACTGCGGATACAGCGATACAGACTGCGATATTGCGATATGAAGAGGAGATAGGTATATGTATACTCAGGAAGTCACTATCAATAATGAGGTCGGCCTGCACGCGAGACCCGCCACCTATTTTATCCGCAAGGCTAACGAGTTCAAGAGCGGCATCTGGGTCGAGAAGGACGAGCGCCGGGTCAACGCGAAGAGCCTGCTGGGCGTTCTGTCCCTGGGGATTGTGAAGGGGACTACCATCACCCTTATCGCCGACGGCTCCGATGAGAAGGAGGCCGTGGAGGCTCTGGCGGAGCTGGTGCGCTCCGGCGATTTCGGCGAGTAAGAGCGCGGCACCGAACGGTAAAAGCCTGTTTCGTGAGGGAAACAGGCTTTTTTATTTTGCCCGGATGTGGTATAGTAGAGGCAAAGGCACAAAAAGGAGGCGCGGCATGACAAAGGAAGAGCTGCTGGAGAAGGCCAACTCCCTGCCCCTGGCCCCGGGGGTGTACCTGATGCACGGCAAGGAGGGCGAGGTCATCTATGTGGGCAAGGCCAAGCGGCTGAAAAACCGGGTGAGCCAGTATTTCCAGGCCGGCCACGGCCACAACCTGAAAACCCAGACCATGGTGAGCCTGGTCCGGGAGTTTGATACGATCATTGTGGGCAGCGAGTTTGAGGCCCTGGTGCTGGAGAACGCCCTCATCAAGCAGTACATGCCCCGCTACAACATCCTCCTCAAGGACGACAAGGGCTACCCCTTCGTCCGGCTCAGCCGGGAGGCCTACCCCAGGTTCACCATCGCCAGCCGGGTGAGCGGGGACGGGGCCCGGTATTTCGGCCCCTACGGGGGGCGGCTGGAGACCCGCTCCGCTCTGGACGCCATCCGGAACGCCCTGAAGCTGCCCACCTGCCACAAAACCTTCCCCCGGGACATCGGCAGGGAGCGGCCCTGCCTGAACTACCACATGGGCCGCTGCGACGGCTTCTGCCGGAGGGAGATGACGGCGGAGGAGTACAACCGGCGGATGGATATGGCGGTGCGTCTGCTGGAGGGGAAAATCCGGCTGGTGACGGCGGATCTGGAGCGGGAGATGCTCGCCGCGGCGGAGGAGCTGCGCTTCGAGGAGGCCGCCGCCCTCCGGGACAAGATCGACGCCATCAAGGTTCTGGGCAAGCGGCAGAAGGTCATCGCCGGCATCTGCGCCGACACCGATGTGTGGGGCCTCTACCTGGGGGCCAAGTGCTGCTACGCCGTGCTCCACTATGAGGACGGGCAGCTGACGGGCCGGGAGGCGGAGCTGGTGAGCGCCGGGGCGGCGGAGAACGCGGGCGAGGTGCTCTCCGCCCTGCTGCCGCAGTACTACGGGAGCCGCTCCGCCCTGCCCCGGGAGATCTGCATCCCGGCGGAGGTGGAGGACCAGGAGGTCCTGGAGCGGCTGCTGACGGAGAAGGCGGGGCACAGGGTGGCCCTGAAGGTCCCCCAGCGGGGGGATCGGGCCCAGGTGCTGGCCCTGGCGGAGACCAACGCCCGGGAGGAGGCCGAGCGCCAGACCACCGCCCAGGAGCGGACGGACCGGACCCTGGAGCTGCTGGGAAAGCTCCTGGGCCTGGAGGAGCCGCCGGAGTGGATGGAGTCCTACGACATCTCCAACACCGGCGGGGAGGACATCGTGGCCTCCATGGTGGTCTTTCACGGCTCCCGGCCCGCCCGGGACCGGTACCGCCGGTTCCGGGTCAAGGAGCTGGAGGGACGCCCCGACGACTACAAGTCCATGGAGGAGGTGCTGACCCGCCGCCTCACCCACTACATGGAGGGGGACAAGAAGTTCTCGCCCCTGCCGGACGTGTTCCTCATCGACGGCGGGGAGCAGCACGCCAGGGTGGCCCGGCGGGTGGCGGAGCGCTTCGGCGTGGCCGTGCCCATCTTCGGCATGGTGAAGGACGACCGCCACCGGACCCGGGCCCTGGTGACGCCGGAGGGCCGGGAGATCGGCATCCAGGGAAGTCAGGCGGTGTTCTCCCTCATCGGCCGGATCCAGGAGGAAACCCACCGCTTCGCCATCACCTACAACCGCCAGAGCCATGGCAAAAGCGTCCGCCGCTCCCAGCTCGACGAGATCCCCGGCGTGGGGGAGGCCCGGCGGACGGCCCTGCTCAAGCGGTTTAAGAGCGTGAAGGCCGTGCGGGAGGCAGGCCTGGAGGAGCTGCTGGAGGTGCTGCCCCGGAACGCCGCCCGGGCGGTGTACCTGTGGGCCCATCCGGCGGAGGACGGAGCCTAGGTCTGCGAAAGCCGGCGGGGGGGGGGGGGGGGGGCCCCCCCCCCCCCCCCCCCTTTTTTTTTAAGCAACACCACCACCCGCATATGTTTTTTGGGTTGGGCCGCCCACAAGGGGGGG
>JAIEIQ010000228.1:0-2771 GCA_029065305.1 Oscillospiraceae bacterium | reverse complement strand
CCGGCGGCGTCGGTAGCCTCGGTGTGCTACCGCGGGGGGGGTGGGGCCTGTACCACCCCCCCCGCCGGCTTTTTTATTGTCCGTCAACCGATCTCCGCGTAATTGTTGTTGGTCAGAGCCTCCAGAATCCGGTAGCGGTCCATCTCGAAGGTCTTGGTCATCTTCAGGGCCTCCTCCATCTCCATGACCACCATCCGGCCCTCCTTGGTGCCCACCACGCAGTTGCCCTGCCCGCCGGCAATGGCCTTCACCGCCTCGTAGCCCATGCGGCTGGCGGTCTCCCGGTCCCGGGCGGTGGGGGCGCCGCCCCGCTGGATGTGGCCCAGCACTGTCACCCGGGGGTCGATGCCCACGGCCTCGTGAATCCGGTCGCCGATCTCAATGGCGCTGCCCACGCCCTCGGCCACCACCACCATATAGTGGGTGGTCCCCGCCAGGCGGGCCCGGCGGATCTTCTCCACGATGTCCCGCTCAAAGTCCAGCTCGTGCTCCGGGATCAGCACCGCCGTGGCCCCCACGGAGAGGCCCACGTACAGCGCCAGATACCCGGCGTGCCGCCCCATGACCTCCACCACAGAGCAGCGCTCGTGGGACTGCATGGTGTCCCGCAGCTTGTCGATGCACTCAATGGCGGTGTTGCAGGCGGTGTCGAAGCCGATGGTGTAGTTAGAGCAGCCGATGTCGTTGTCGATGGTGGCGGGGATGCCGGCCACCTGGAGCTGATAGCCCACCTCCGAGGCCCGGCGGCTCAGATCCAGGGCCCCCCGGAAGGTGCCGTCCCCGCCGATGGCCACAATGGCGTCCAGCCCCAGCAGCTTGCAGGTGGCCAGTGCCTTGTCCAGACCGGCGGTGGTGCGGAACTCCTCGCTGCGGGCGGTGTAGAGCAGGGTGCCGCCCCGGTTGATGATGTGGCTGACGCTGGAGGTGGTCAGCTGGATAAAATCGCTGCTGATCAGGCCGTTCCAGCCCCGGCGGATGCCGACGCAGTCGATGCCCAGGCCCAGGGCGGTCCGGGCCACAGCCCGGATGGCCGCGTTCATCCCCGGCGCGTCGCCGCCGCTGGTGAGTACGCCAATCCGCTTTACTTTCTGCTCCATATGTATGCCTCCCTGTCAAAGTCAAATTTTCTATGCCGCGGGCGGAAGAGCCCCGCCCGGGAGCTGCCTGCCCTGATGATACGCCCCGGATTTTCCTCTGTCAAGGCGATCCGGAAATCCGTCACATGGGCAAATTTTTTGGACACATCTCCGCTGGAACCATCAGGGAATTCGGAAAAACCGCCGTCCGTTCTCCGTGGTGGCGCGCTCGCACGCCTCTGGGGAGATCCCCTTGATTTCGGCCAGCCTCCGGCAGATATAGCCCAGGTACCGGGAGTCGTTGCGCCTTCCCCGGCAGGGGACCGGTGCCATATAGGGGCTGTCGGTCTCGATCATCAGCCGGTCCAGGGGCACGGCGGCGGCGGCCTCCACCGCCCGGCGGGCGTTGCTGTAGGTGAGGACCCCGGTAAAGGAGATCATCCACCCCCTCTCCACCAGCTCCCGGGCCATCTCCGCGCTGCCGGAGAAGCAGTGGAAGACGCCCCGGACGCCGGGGAACGCCCGGACGATCTCCAGGCTGTCCCGGTGGGCGTCCCGGTCGTGGACGATGACCGGGAGGTCCAGCTCCTCCGCCAGGGCCATCTGGGCCCGGAACACCTCCCGCTGCAAATCCCTGGGGGGATTCTCCTCCCAGTGGTAGTCCAGGCCGATCTCCCCAATGGCCACAACCCTGGGGTTCTCCGCCAGCGCCCGCAGGCGGTCCAGATCCCCCGGCGCATAGGGCCCGCAGTTCTCCGGGTGGTACCCCACGGCGGCGTAGACATGGGGGAAGCGGACGGCCAGCTCCAGCGCCGCCGCCGAGCTGTCCGGATCGCAGCCCGGGTTCACCACCAGGCCGGCGCCGCTCTCCGGCAGGGCGGCGAGGACCGCGTCCCGGTCGCCGTCGAACTGCTCCGCATCGTAGTGGGCGTGGGTATCAAACAGCATCAGCGGATGCCTCCTTCTCTAACGGCTTAAAAGCGGAATTATTTTACCACAGTCCGCCGGAAAGCGCAATTTATTTTTCCGCCCGGTCCGGCGGCTGAAAAGCCCAGCGGAAGGCAGACGCCTCCTCCGCTGGGCCTTCAGGAAAATTTTTCTTAGGATTTCCCGCACCGGACGATGCACGTCAGCTCCTGGCCATCCACAGCGGCGGTGATGGTGGCGTTGCCGCCGCCCACCCGGGTGACAAGTCCGGTGTCGCTGACGGTGGCGGCGCTGGGGTTGCTGCTGGTCCAGACAGCGGCGCTGTCCGTGCCCTTCACCTCCATCTGGAAGGTGGGGTTGCCGGCGTTCAGGGTAAAGTCCGTCCGGTTCAGGCTCAGATTCGCGGTGCTGACCCAGGGGTCCCCGGTGACGTTCACCGTGCAGGAGGCCGTCTCCTCGCCGCAGGCGGCGGTAATTGTCACCTTGCCGCCGGCCTTCCCCGTGACCGAGCCGCCCTCCACGGCGGCGATGTTCTCGTTGGAGCTGGTCCAGACCACATCACCCGATCCGCCGCTGGCAGTCAGCAGGGCCGTGTCCCCGGCGGCAATGGTGATATCCGACTGGGACAGGGTCAGGGGACCGGGGGTGATCGTCACCGGCGGGACCACCGCCTCCGCCCCGGGCTTGTGGAGGCGGGCAGCGTCGAAGTCGATGAGGCACACATGGCCCTCCGACCTCAGGAGGATGTTGGAGGGCTTGATGTCCCGG
>JAIEIQ010000227.1 GCA_029065305.1 Oscillospiraceae bacterium | reverse complement strand
GTACCACCGGGGCCCTGACCTTCAGTTCCATCTACGCCATCATCATCGGCGTGAACATCGGCGACTGCGTCACCACCGCCATTGTCTGCTCTATCGGCTCCAAGGCCGACGCCAAGCGCACCGGCGTGGTCCACATCCTCTTCAACCTCTTCGCCTCCGTGCTTATCATCGCCGCGCTGATGATCGGGCGGCAGGCCGGGTGGCTGGACTGGGTGTGGGATATGAATATGACCCCGGGCACCATCGCCAACGTCCACACCATCTTCCGTCTGAGCACATCCGTGCTGCTGCTGCCCCTGGCCCGGACCTTTGAGAAGCTCAGCTACATCATTGTCAAGGACGACAAGCAGGTGGGAGCCAACGTGGACCGGGAGCTGGAGATGCTGGACGACAAGTTCTTCAGCTCCCCGGCCCTGGCTCTCAACAGCGCCAAGGAGGCCATTTCCGCCATGGCCCGGCTGAGCCGGGACGGCGTGGTGAAGGCGCTGGCGGTGCTGGAGAACTTCGACCAGGAGGCCATCAGCATTATCGAGGAGAACGAGGACCACATCGACCGGCTGGCGGACGCGGTGGACAACTACCTCATCCGACTGTCCGCCCGGCTGGGGGACAACGCCGCCAACGACACCCTGAACTACTACATCCAGTGCTTCTCGGAGTTCGAGCGCATCGGGGACTACGCGGTGAACCTGACGGAGAACGCGTCGGACCTCCACGAGCGGAAGATGTCCTTCTCCGACGAGGCGCGCCAGGAGCTGCGGGTCCTGTCCCAGGCTCTGACGGAGATCCTGGGCTGCGCCTGCGACAGCTTCATCAACGGCGACTTCGAGCTGGCCCGGCGGGTGGAGCCGGTGGAGGAGGCCATCGACGATCTGGTGGCCACCCTGCGGGAGAACCACATCGCCCGGCTGCGGGAGGGGCGGTGCAAGATGTACGCCGGGCTGACGTTCCTGGACGTGCTCATCAACGCCGAGCGCATCGGGGACCAGTGCTCCAACATCGGCATCTCCGCCATCTCCATGTCCCCCAGCTGTCCCACCACCAACCACCACGACTACACCCGCTACCTCCACCAGGGCAACGACCGGTTCTTCAACGAGCAGTACCGGCTCAAGCATGCGTACTACTTCGGCCTTCTGGAGCAGGGGAGCGGTGCGGCGGCGGGCGCTGCCCGGGCGGATTGAGACAGCGCCAAGAAAGCGCTAAGAACCCCGCTCTCCGGTTGACAAATCCTCTCCCCGCCCATATACTGGGAGCACAAAAGGGAGTAATCAGCGCCCGTCGGGCGCGGTAAAGGCCGTCAATCCGGGGCAACCCCGTCTTTACCTGAAATGATGAGACTTTTGCGGTGCGTCTGCTGCGCCGCAAGGGTCTCTTTTTTTCGTGCTCCCTCCAGAATCTGGGCCCTCCGGGGCCCGCAAGGAGGCGCTTATCCCATGGAAATCCTGTCCGAGCTCTTCTCCAACGCCCTGTCCTTCACCTGGCAGCAGGCCCTGATGCTCCTGATTGGCGGGGTGCTTATCTTCCTGGCTATCCGGCGGGAGATGGAGCCCGCCCTGCTGCTGCCCATGGGCTTCGGGGCAATCCTGGTGAACCTGCCCAGCGTACACACCGGGGCCATCGAAACCCTCTTCACCACCGGCATCGCCAGCGAGCTCTTCCCGCTGCTGCTGTTCATCGGCATCGGGGCCATGATCGACTTCGGCCCCCTGCTGGCCAACCCCAGGATGCTCCTCTTCGGCGCGGCGGCACAGTTCGGCATCTTCTTCACCCTGGTCGTGGCGGCGGCAGCGGGCTTCGGCCTGACGGACGCGGCCTCCGCCGCCATCATCGCCGCCGCCGACGGCCCCACCAGCATCTACGTGGCAAACTACTTCCACAGCAGGTATCAGGGGGCCATCATGGTAGCGGCCTACTCCTACATGGCCCTGGTGCCCATCATCCAGCCCCCCATCATCCGGGCTGTCACCACCAAAAGGGAGCGGATGATCCGCATGGAGTACGCCCCCGGCGCTGTGTCCAGGGCCACCCGCATTCTCTTTCCCATCCTGGTCACCGCCGTGGCCGGAGCCGTGGCCCCCAAGAGCGCGGAGCTTATCGGCTTTCTGATGTTCGGGAACCTGATTCGGGAGTGCGGGGTGCTGGACAGCCTCAGCCAGTCCGCCCAGCACGAGCTGGCGAACCTTATCACCCTTCTGCTGGGGCTCAGCGTGTCCTTCCAGATGAAGGCGGAGCAGTTCGTCACCTGGGAGACGCTGCTGATTCTGGGCCTGGGGCTGGTGGGCTTCGTGTTCGACACCGTGGGCGGGGTGCTTTTTGCCAAGGTCCTCAACCTGTTTTCCCGGAAAAAGGTGAACCCCATGATCGGGGCGGCGGGGATCTCCGCCTTCCCCATGGCCTCCCGGGTGGTCCACAGGCTGGGCCAGGAGGAGGACCCCTACAACTTCCTGCTGATGCACGCCGCCGGAGCCAACGTCGCCGGACAGATCGCCTCCGTCATCGCCGGAGGACTCATCATCACGCTGGTGGAAAATTTGCTGTAAAAGGAGGAACAGACAATGCGTATGGAGCTGATTTCCGCCTGCCTGGGCATCATGGGCAGGGGGATGCTGGGAATTTTCCTGGTGATTTTGGTTATCTGGGGTCTGGCGGCTCTGCTGGGCCGCCTCTCCGGCGGAAAGCGGTAGGGCCACTGCCGCGCAAAAGGCCCCCGGCACTGCCGGGGGCCTCTCCATATCCTGACGCTACAGGGCGGCGTATCCGAATTTGTCCACCACGGCGTCCAGCCCCTGGCCCTGCCTGCACAGGGGGCACTCGTCCGGGGTGTAGCTGGTGTAGCCGGGCAGGTCGTTGGTGTTGAACAGGGATACCACCGGCACCCCGTCCACCTCCTTCACGTGGCTGTAGATGGAGGCCACCCCCGCCACGTTCCCCTTGTAGTACTGGATGCACCGCATCCCCTTGCGGACCGTGCCGCCCGTGGTGACGGAAGCCAGCAGAAGCAGCACGTTTTTCCCCTCCAGCATGAACCGGGCGTTGTCGCGGAAGATGAGCTTCCCCTCGGAGCTCAGGTTTTCACGGAGAAGATAGATCTCCCCTCCGGCGTTGATGGAGCGGTAGCCGCTCTGGGTGAGCTGCTGGGCCAGGCAGGTGCCGATGACCCGGGTGCCGTCCATGCAGAGGATGGTGTCCACCATTGTGTTGCGGGTCAGGTCCCGCTGGGCCAGCTGCCGGGCGACAGCCTCCGCCTCCCGCAGGCAGGACTGCTGCTCCGTCACATCAATGAAGTAGTTGGTGTGGCTGTTCCTGGTGGCGAAATGGCCCTGGGCCACCCGCAGGGAGACGTCGCCTACGCTGACGGGAATCTTAAAAAACCTGGGCTCCATGGTTCTTCCTCCTTTTCATTTCCGCTGCCGGGGTGATTTCTTTTTAAATATACCATATTTTCCAGCGGTTGTCTAGGTTTTTTCATGGCAACAACCAGGGTACTCCTTTAACCAACTAAACAGAGTAATTGCAATAACTACAACACAGCAGATCACCATAATATACATATTTTTTCCCATTTCACCAGCTCCTTTATCCCAGCGCCACATCCAGAGCCAACATGATGGTAAACCCCGCCGCGAAGAACAGCGTCCCCAGGTTAGAGTGTTCTCCGGCGGATGCCTCCGGGATCAGTTGCTCCACTACTAC
>JAIEIQ010000226.1 GCA_029065305.1 Oscillospiraceae bacterium | reverse complement strand
TCGGAAAAGCGGTTTGAGCTATTGTCCGGTGAGTATGAGCGGGAGCAGGAGGCGTTGGAGGAATCCATCGCCAAGGCACAGGCGGAGCTGGATGCTTTCGAGGCGGACACGACTAGGGTAGACCAGTTCCTGGCGCTGACGAAGAAATACACCGACTTCTCCGTACTGACCACGCCGATGATCTACGAATTTGTAGACAAGATCCTCGCCCACGCGCCGGACCGTTCCACTGGTGATCGCACCCAGGAGGTTGACATCTATCTGAAGTTTATAGGCAAATTTGATGTTCCTCTGCCGGAGCCGACAGCAGAGGAATTGGCCGAGATGGAAAAACAGAGGAAACAGCGGGCTTATTACCGTGAGCGCAGCTGTAGCGCGACAACAAAAATGAGAAACCGGGACAAAGAAAATGAGAAAAACCTAAGAAGTATTTCTGAGGAAAGCGGCAGGACCGAAGGCGAGGAACTCCAAAGAGCTCCCCGCCTTCGGTTTTGCATGTATCAAACGGTTTGTCCCTGAAAGGAAGGGAACGAGGACAGCCGTCCATACAACAAAAAAGCCTGCCTAAGCCGTGTGCTCACCGGAGAGAATTTCTTCCACCTCTTCCTCCAGAGTCAGCTTGTCAGAGAGATCATACAGAGATTGAAGCGAAAGGAATTGCAGCTGCGCACTCTCCCGCACTCTCGGATGGAGCAGTGCGATTTCCTCCGGGATGCCGTTCAGGCTTGTCCTGCCGGAAGAATGAAACTTCCGTCCGCGAAAGAGCAGCTCCCCCATGGATAGATTGAGCTTCCCGGCAATGAGCTCCAGGGTTTTTAAACTGGGATTTCCCTCTTTATTCAGGTAGTTTTGCAGGGAAGTTTTTCCAATTTCAAGGAACTTGGCAAACTTATCAATGCTCATCCTCCTTTTTTTCATTTCTTCGTTTAATGTGGCTGCGATATTCTCTTTAATGTTCACGCCAGTCACCTCCTATCTTTTAGGATAGGAGGCCGAAAATATCCAGTAAATACCAAAATAGAAATTGATATACCAAGATATTGGTACACGCGCAGATCTTTTGAATGTGGAAAATATTTATAAAATCATTACCAAAATATGGCTCTCATCCAGCCTGGCCATGACCCAATACTTGGTCCGCTCCGTGCTGGCGGTGGCGATGCCGCCGGGGCCCACGGTACACCAGCCGTCGGGAACGCAGGTGCCGTCGTCCACGGCAACCAGCTTGCCCAGCAGGCCCACCGCGTCCCACTCCGGGCGCTGGGTGCGGGGGAGATATTTTTTCGTGTGGTCGTAGGCGGGGTTCAGCTTCTGGCGGCGCTCGGTGCGTGCCGGGAGGATTTCCTCGCCGTCGGGGCCCAGCTCCGCCGGGAGGTCCACATCCTCGTAGATGGGCCGGCCGAAGATGTCGGTGAGGAACATCCCCGCCCACTGGTCGTCGTAGACATCGCCTACCACCGAGGGGGAGCCGGAGACGATGCCCAGGATGTAGTCATCGTCCGGGAAGGCGGGGCGGATGCGGTCGCCCTGGAGTGTGACGAAGAGTCCCGCCCGGTCCTGGTGGTCCGGGTTGCCGTCCAGCCACTCGAAGAGCTCTGCGTAGTCGGCGCCGGAGGTGAGGAATTGTTTCGCATACGCAAACCCAGTGGCATCCTCAACTCTAAAAGCATTCGCTCTTGAACTTTCGCTTCTCCCGCACCCGATTGTAAGAACATCATAGTTTCCGATGACTTTGTTATATATCCCAATTGCAACATGATTAGAGTTACTTGCTACAGTATTCCGCCCCAATGCTACAGAATAAGCTCCATTAGCTACCGTCCCCTCTCCGGCTGCTATGGCACCTACACTTGAAGCCACGGTTTCTCTACCTGCTGCATGAGAATACAGACCGGATGCTTTTGATAAAAATCCTTCAGCAAAGGCATATGTAGAAGACGCTTCTACATTTGTTCCAAGTGCGACAGAAGCCGCGCCGACGATTGAACCCGATTTTCTTCCCATTGAAATGGAGTCTGTAAATACAGGCGACTCTTTCGGTGCCGCTCCTGTCACCTGAGAAACTGAATAATCTCCAGATGCAGGTTGTGCAGTCCCCTTCCGCCCCTTAAAGCTGGTAACTCCAGTATCTGGCGGGTCAACCCACCCGGCTTGGCCGTCCTCCTTGCCGATCTTCCCCAGTACCTGCCCCTCCGTGCCGCCAGCGGGAAGACCGTGGGGGGCCGCTACCGCTATGGGATTCCCGTCTTTATCAAAGCCAACAGTTTGTCCCGGCAAACCTGTGATCCCCTTTGGAGCCTCCTGAGCCTCGGGATTCCCATCCTTGTCAAATCCTACAATCTGCCCAGGCGCACCGGTGATTGTATCCTGCTTGCCCCGGACCACCTCGGCCACCTTCAGGGAGGACCACAGCACCCCCGGTCCTTCCGCTTCATCGTCAATATCGTCGGAGGTCAGATACAGCGGATTTCCGGAGAGGGCAAAGGTGACATTTGGTGTATTCTCCAGCCGGAGGATCAGCTTGATCCGTTCAAAGACCTTTGTGCCCTCATGGGCGGAGGGGATGCGCTCCGCGTCCGCGCCGTCGTAGTCGTAGAGGTAGAGCTTGTCCTCCTTCGTATCCGGGTCCTCCGCCACAACGCCCAGCTCCCGGAAGTACCGCGCCTCCTCCAGATTGTCGTTACTCATCGTAAACACGATCTCCGCTGCCGCGCTGGCAGAGTCAATATGGACGTGGTCAATCAAAAAGGACGCCCACTGGGATTTGAGCCCGGAGCGGTTTACCATAGACTCCCCGGGGGCGAGGACGCCGTCCCCCACCACGACCCGGGTAATGTGGAGCTGCTTGCCCTGCTGGGCTTTGGCGTAGAGCATCATGCCCTCGGTAGTCAGTACCATATTTGCAAAAGCCATATCCTTACTCCTGTCTGATCGTAATCTGTTTCCCGATGATGTAAGCAGTGCCCACATACAGCCTGGAGAAATAACGCTGCTCCTTGGTGTGAGAGAGCAGGGTCCGGGCGGGTTTGATTTTGTTGAGCTCATAGAGCAGCAGCTCCCGGTCATCGAGGACGATGCTGCCGCCGATAAACCGGACGTCCGCTTCCGCCCAGCGGTCCGGCTCCGGGGAGGGAATGATGGAGACCGTCTCATAGCCAAACGCTTTGGCGAGATATCGGATCCCCTCATTGGTCCCGGCCATCTCCGCAATAATCCCCTTCATGGCCAGCCGGGTCCGGTAGCCCTCCAGGGACTCCCCGCTCAGCCGGTTCATGTCCCGGTCCTGCCCGTGGACGGGGAGCATCTCGCCGCTGCATGTCATGACGGAGCTCTCTTCCCGCAGGCGGAATACATCCCGCTTGCACAGGTCGAAGAGCTTCCCCGCCACCTTGAAGAAGATGTAAAACTGGTTGGCGGATTTCTTCACCCGCTTGAGGGGCGCATAGAGGAGAAAGAACATATACTCCCCGAATTTCTCAAACATCCTGTCTACACCCCCCGGATGGTAACAGTGATTGTTCCCGGCAGGATCACCTTCCCGCTGTCCAGAAAGAGGTCCGCCGCCGGCTGCGTTACCGTGACATTCCGAATGTCGGGGAGCTCGCTTTTGACCTTGTAGATAAGATCCGCGTGGGTCAGTTCATTGAGCTCCCGGCGCTGGCGTATCTTCAGCAGGTCCGTCACAGCGGCGGCGATCCGGTTCTCCATACCCTCCTGACTGATAGCGGCGGGTACGGTGACAGTCAGGGAAATGGGCTGTACCACAGTCTCGGCGCTCTTGACCAGAACGTCGTCATCCGGGGCCTTGATGGTCTCACAGGCTTCCCGGACTGCCTCCAGCAAGGCTTCGGTGGCCGAGCCCGCCTCGGAGGTGACGATCACGTCGATGGTGCCCTGTCCCCTGGGGTGCTGGTCGTTCACCGTCACATAGAGGACACCGTTGACCTCCTCGCAGACGTTGACGTAGGTATCGTGGATCGCCACCCGGGCCAGCTCCGACCAGGACCGCAGCCCCCGCAGGCGAAGGCTCTCGTCGGTCTCCGTATCGCTGCCCTCCCGGGAGATCCAGCCTTCGCCGTTGGTGATGGTGTCCACGCCGTCCAGATAGGTGAGGCTCCGGGTGATCTGCCCCTGGGGGACATTGTACCGGGCCCCCTCCAGCTCCGCCTCCACCAGGACATCGGCGGAGAGGGCCCCCTTTTGCAGGACGGCGTTCTCCAGGGCGAAGAAGCGGAGCTCCTCGCCGTTGATGTCCTTCTCGGTCTTGAAGACGGTGCCCTTGGCCACCCGGACCGCCTCGGCCTGGGCGTCTGCCCGGGAGATGGTCACATAGCCCTGTGCCTTCTGGGACTTCTTCCGCTTCTTGGAGTAGTCCGCCGCCTTGATGTCCAGCCAGATCCCCTCGGCGTGGGAGAGGAACATATTATTAAGAACCGTTCGCAGGAGCTCCACAAACTCAATCCGCACTCGGAGGACCACCATAAGCATGGTATGGAAGATGCCGCCGGAGTGGAAATTGGTAATGGCGAAGCCCTCCTGTTTCAGCTCCTCGATGACGCTGTCCCGAAGCTCCTCCAGATCGGGGACCGGGAGCACCGCGTCCAGGATCGCCTTGTCGATCATGCCGGTATCACCTCCACACCTACCGCTCCGACCACGATATCCAGCCGCCGGTCCGCGCCCTCCTCCGTGAGGCGGAAGGCGCAGCCGATCCGGAACGTGTCATCGTCGCGGTCGATTTCTACTGTAATGCTGCCCGGGAGGATAACCTTCCGCTTCTGCAGCTTGGCCCGCACCCGCTGCAGAAGCTCCAGCCGGGTGAGCTCGCTGTCCTCCGACTGGATGAAATCATAGAGCCCCCAGCCAAAATCCAGGTCATAGAACAGGTCTCCCGGCTGGGTCAGGGCCTCCAGGATAATATTCTGGTACAGGCAGTCCAGACCGGAGCAGAGGGGCGCGTCCCCGTCCGCCGCCTGGGTGAGCTGCCAGCGTTCATCTAAGCGAATGTCTGTGTCATAAAGTCCCGTCACAGCCGCACCTCCCCGATGATTGCCGGGGCAAGCTCCCCATAGGGGAGCGCCACCGCCACCACGGCTCCCTCCTGGAACCACTTCCGGGAGCGGATCTGCGGCAGCGCCGGGAAGGCGCTGTCCGGACTGCCGAACCGGTCCAGGACCGTGAGGTTGTACGCGTACCAGTAGAAAGGATACTCCCCCCGGGCCAGCTCCCCGGTGCTCTCGCCACGGACCGTCAGCTCCTGCTCCCCGTATGCCTCCAGCTCCCTCGCCGCTACCACCCGGGCCAGGAGGACGGCAGGGAGCCTCAGGTGGGGATATTCTGTGGCGATGACCTTATGGACGACCGCCCGGACCATTTCCGCCAGCTGATTCATACCCGCTCTCCCCCTTAAAAATAGATATACGTGCGGATAAACCCGGAGTCGTTGGTGGTGAAGACCACTTTCCGGACCTCCTGCTCCCCGCTGATCCTCGGATGGACGATATTGATCCGGTGAGAGTGCCTGACGAAGGGGGCGGAGACGGTCTCCAGCTCCCAGACGCCGCCGGTCCGGTGGAGGCCGATGATATTGACCCCGTATTCAAACGTGTATTGCTTGGCCTGCTCCGGCTTCTCATCCCAGTAGAAGGTGCCGCCGGAGAAAAAGAATGGGACCTTGAGCCCCCAGGCCGCGTTGACTGTGTTGATCGCCTCCACCACACTCTGCTCCCGGACAGGCAGCAGCCTCCGCGCCGGATAGGGCTTGGAGGACAGCCTCATGCTGGAGATCCCAGCCTGGGAGAGGCAGTAGGAGATGATCTCCTGGGGGGTGGCGTTCTGAAAAGCGCCGCTGACCCTGGTTTCCTCCAGCAGCAGTGTCTCATCCTTCAGCTCTACCTCATTCACGCTGGTCCCGCTGTCGTACCTTCTCGCCACGAAGCCGGTAAAGACCTCGTCCAGGATCCCGTTGTAGCCCAGCCGGATGGAGGCTGGGGCTCTGCGCTCCAGCCGGAGCTTGGGCCGGTACTGTTCCGTGAAGCGGAGCTTCGCCCAGTCGCAGTAGGCGTTCTGCGCGGAGTAGATCTCAATCTCGATCCCCTGGGTGAAGGAATACCCGTCTGCCGCTGCCGCGATCTGCGGGTAATACAGCTCTGTCGTTTCCACCTGTGGCCTCCTAGTAGGGCAGGGCGGCGATCTTACCGACTGCCGCCGTGATATCGGCGGCGTCGACCGCCGGCGACTTGCCCCGTTTTGTCCGCAGATATGTCTGGTAGTCCGCGCTCAGATCAGAGGACGCCGCCGGGGCCTGGACGGTCCCGGTGCTGGCCATCTCCCCGGCGCTGCCGGAGCTCCCCGAACCGCTGACAGCGGTAATTGTCTGAGGAATGTACTCCCACAGCTCCAGATTCGCGGTAAGCTGGGATTTCTTGCTCTCGCCCTTGTGGGTGAGTTTTTTGAAGATGACCTTGTCAATGCCGTGAGCCGCCGTATCCTCGCAGACAATAGGGATGGGCTGGGGCACACTCTGGCCGGGCGTCCGGAAGACCGCCCGGAGAGCGGCATAGCGCTCATACTTGGTCTGGATCTCCGTGTCGTCGATGATCAGCTCAATGGTGATCTTGGCGTCCTCGTAGCCGGTGGCCTGCTTTGGTTTGACGGCGCTGCCCTCCACCTCCTGCTCATCCACCTTAGCTGTCTCCGTGACCTCGATGCTCTTGACAAGGCCGGGGAGGACGGCCCCACCCAGCTTGATACGCTCGTCCTCTATAAAAATCATGGCCGTCCCCCCTTTTCATTCTAGGCTGGTTCCGGTTCGGCATCCGGGTCCCCGCCGCCGTTGCCGTTGGTGTAGTCCTCGATCTCCCGCAGCAGCTTGAGCAGAGACTCCAGGTCCTTGATCTTCTTCAAATCGACCGACATGATGAGCTTCTGGATGATCACCCGCCGGCTGTCGCCGCCGGAGCTGTCCTCCTCGCTGCCGTCAGAATCCCAGCTTCTGTCTGTACCGGTGATATTGACCTTCCGGGCCGGTTCCCTCTCCAGGGCAGTCCTGGTCTTCTCAAGTCCCCGCTCCATCTCCTCCGCCGGCGCGCCCTGGGCCAGCGCCAGACCGTGGGCGTAGGTGCTCATGGTGCGCTGCCCCGATAGGGTCAGGGTGGAGAGGGGCCCCTCCCTGGCGTCGGAGAAGGGAAGCATGTTGCGGATCTTCTGAAGTCCGCTCTTGACCGTGTCCACCGCGCCGCTGAAGGCGGAGCGGATGCCGCTGGCGAAGGTGCTGACGATCTTCTTCCCGGAGTCGAAAAACCAGGTCACAGCGCCGGTGACAGTGCTCTTGATATTGCCGAGGCCGCTCACAAAGGAGGCTTTCGCCTCGGTGAATTTTTGGCCGATCCCCTGGACAATTCCACTCATAGCTGAGGAGAACCGCTCCTTGAGCTCGGAGAGCTTCCCGCCGGTCAGATTGTCCAGGAAGGTGTAGCCGAAGGTGAAGATTCCTTTGACACCCTCCATCGCCGCCGCTGCCGCACCCTGGATGCCGCCGCCGTGGGCCTTGTAGGCGGACTGCATATTGGAGAGCTTTTCCGAGACTGTGGCGCTGGCCGCCTCCATGA
>JAIEIQ010000225.1 GCA_029065305.1 Oscillospiraceae bacterium | reverse complement strand
GTGGAGACCCAGGTGGCGGCGGGGAATTGCGTGATCCTGCTGTTCCCGGAGGGGCGGGGCGGGACCCGGGTGGAGTTCACCGCCGACATAGAGGGCAGAACGCTCCGGCGGAAGCTGCTGCTCCGCCTGGGGCTGCGGCGGTGGCAGGAGCGGTACATAGAGGCGCTGAAGCGCATACTGAGGATGTGACAGAGGATGAAACGGCATTATATACCCATTACGGCGGACGTGCCGGGGATCAGCGATGGCCTGCGGGCCTTTATCCGGCGGGTGATCCGCACAGCCCTGGCTGTGGAGGGGGTGGACTTCCCCTGCGAGCTCGATGTGCGGGTCACGGACGACCGGACCATCCACGAGATCAACCTGGACACACGGGGAGTGGACAGGCCCACGGATGTCCTCAGCTTCCCCTCATTCGAGCTGACGCCGGGGGTTCTGCCAGGGGAGGAGGACGCGGACCCCGGCACAGGGCTGGTGCCCCTGGGGGACATGGTGCTCTCCATGGAGCGGGTCCAGGTCCAGGCCAGGGAGTACGGCCACTCCAACCGGAGGGAACTGGCCTATCTGGTGGTCCACTCCGTGCTCCACCTGCTGGGCTACGACCACCTGGATGAGGGGCCGGAGAAGGCCCGGATGCGGGCCCGGGAGGAGGAGACCATGGCCCTGCTGGGGCTGGAGAGAGCATAAAAAGGAGCGCCCCGGCGGGCGCTCCTCTCATTATGCCTGTTTCGTTTACAGCACTCCGGACACCACATAGAACCGCTCGCCGTCGATGACCGTATCCACGCGGAGGGACAGGGGGAACAGCTCCGCCGTCTCCTCCGCCGGGGGCAGGCCCAGGGACACCGCGCTGGCCTTCCGCTGGTGGTGGCCGTTGATGGAGTCCCGGCACCGGTCGTGGGCCACCGTCAGCCGCCCGCCGGGGGCCAGCCGGTCCCCCAGACAGCTCAGCAGCCGTGCCGGGTCCGGAAAGTGGGGCAGGGCATTGAGGACAACAATCCGGTCAAACTCCCCCAGCTCCGCCTCCTCCACGTCTCCGGCCAGCACCGTCAGCCGCCGGTCCCGGTGCTTCTTTCGGGCGATGCGCACCATCTCCGGAGACAGGTCGATGCCTGTCACCGCCGCCACGCCCCGCTCCAGGTAGCAGGGAAACAGCACCCCCGTGCCGCAGGCCACGTCCAGCACCCGGCAGCCCGGAGTGATATTCGCGAAATCCATGATCTCTTGGAGGATATCCTCCCGGGTGATCCGCCCGCTGTCCCAGGCGGGGGCCAGGCCGTCAAAAAACGCCCGGACGGCGGCAGTGTCAATGGTCATGGCTTCGGCGGCAGTGTTCATGGCGGGTCCCTCCATTGTGTAGTGGCTCCACTATAGCACAGCGGTTTTTTCCCCGCAAGCCGGGAGGGGGGATATATTTTTTTGCTTTTTGCGGATACTAGCCCCAAATGGACAACGGGGAGGACCGCTATGGAACAACTGACAGGCAGTCTCAGCGAAAACCAGCAGGCCCTGGACACCCTGCTGGGGGTGGGCCGGAACTACGACGTGATCAGCCGGGATCTCTACATCGGCCAGTGGAAGGGCCGGCTGTACGTCATCGACGGCTACGGGGACGACGGCGTTATCGAGCGCATCACGTCCTTTCTCCTGGGCCGGGGGGCGGAGCTGGGCCAGGGGGCGAAAACCATGCAGGAGTTCATCGACCGGTGCGTCACCTTCTGCGAGGTGGACTGCGAAAACCAGCTGGAGAACATTCTCACCGGGGCCTTTCTGGGCAAGACCATTCTGCTGCTGGAGGGCTTTGACCACTGCGCCATGATCGACGCCAAGAAGTTTCCGGGCCGGAGCGTGGAGGAGCCCTCCGACGGCAAGGTCCTCCGGGGCAGCCACGACGGCTTCACGGAAACCCTGGTCCAGAATACGGCCCTTCTGCGCCGCCGGATCCGGGATCCGAACCTGACCCTGGAGAACCACAAGGTGGGGGGCCGGAGCCGGACGGACGTGGTGGTCGCCTACATGGAGAACCAGGTGAACCGGGGAGATCTGGAGGCGCTGCGCAGAAAGCTGGAGGCCATCGACGTGGGCTCCATCGCCATGAGCCAGGAGAGCGTGGCGGAGGCCATTGTCAAGCCCCAGTGGTACAACCCCTTCCCCAAGGTCCGGTACACGGAGCGGCCGGATACCGCTACGGCCTGTATTATGGAGGGGGATATCATACTCTTGGTAGACAACTCCCCCTCGGTGATGCTCCTGCCCACCAGCCTCTTCGACTTTATGGAGGAGGCCAACGACTACTACTTCCCGCCCCTGGTGGGGACGTACCTGCGGTATCTGCGGATTGTGGTGATGCTGCTGGCGCTGTTCATCACGCCGGTCTGGTATCTGCTGGTGAAGGACCCTATGCGGGTGCCGGAGTATCTGACGTTCATCGTGCCGGAGGAGCCGGGGAGCGTGCCGCTTCTGCTCCAGCTGCTGCTACTGGACTTCGTGGTGGACCTGCTCAAGCTGGCGTCCCTGAACACCCCGGACGCGCTGAGCAACTCCTTCAGTATGCTGGGGGCCCTGATTCTGGGGGACTTCGCAGTTCAGGCCCGTTGGCTGGTGCCGGAGGTGCTGGTGTATATGGCCTTCGTGGCCATCGCCAACTTCGCCCAGCCCAGCTTTGAGCTGGGGTACGCCCTGAAGCTGACGCGGATGGTGTTTTTGATCCTGGTGGCCCTGTTCGACATCTGGGGGCTGGCGGCGGGGATTGTGGGCTTTCTGCTCCTGCTGGGGAGCACCAAGCCCATCCTGGGCCGGGGGTATCTGTACCCCCTCTGCCCCTTCGACGGCAAGGCCCTGGGCAGACTGCTGGTAAGACAGCCCATCAACAAGAAGAATACGTGAAAAAGGACCCGCTCTGAATCGCTTCGGAGCGGGTCGTCCTATTATGAAATTATGAAATACGCGGGTCTAGTCCGAACCAATTATTATATTGCGCAACGTACAGTTCAAGTATTGATGGTGATTAACGCTTATCCTCTACATCTATGATTTCTCCAAGAAACATATAGTGCGTCTGCCAATCACCGTTGGCGTCGGGAGGATATACTTTGGGGCTCGCTTTATAATATTCGTGAATTTCTTCGGCCAGGTTTTCTTTTACAAACGCATGCTGATAAAGCTTCTTGCAGAGAAAGGTCAGCTCCGCTTCCTGGTATCCCACGCTTGTGCCGATGGAAATGGGAGTAAGCCCCGCGCCTTTTACCTTGTCCTCATCGCGCCCGGAGTGCGTTCCCATGTAGCCCAAAGCCTTCCGGTACTCCTTTGGAAAGAAAGAGACAGTAAAGGTATCATTCGCTTTCAGGAATTCACAGGTATAGCGCGAAGGATAGACATATACCGTCACAATCGGCCCCACGCTTCCCGCCTTGGCCCAAATATTTCCTAAACTGCCCCATTCGACAGTACAGCCGTTAAAATGCCCGATATCTCCAGCGGTCACCAAAGCCATTTGGTGGCTGAACATGTCAAACACTTTATATTCTTTTTGCTCAAACTCTTTCACCTGTTTTGCACCTTCAAAATGTTGATTTGCTTCGATAAACAGCTGGCTTACTCCGCTTTTGCGTTGACAAAATCATCCAGCGCCGCCAGGGCGTTGTCCAGTTTGAGCAGATCGCTGCCGCCGCCCATGGCGCTGTCCGGCTTGCCGCCGCCCTTGCCGCCGCAGATGGGGGCGATGGCCTTGATAATCTCCCCGGCCTTGACCCCCCGGGCCACAGCCTCCTTGCCGCAGACTGCCAGGAAGGTGATCTTCCCGTCGCTGACGCTGGCCAGCAGCGCCGCCACCGCAGGCTCCTTGTCCCGGAGGAAGTCGCCCATCTTCCGCATATCGTCCGCTGTCAGGCCGGAGCGGGAGAAGGATACCACCTTCAGCCCCTTCACCTGCTTGGCATTGAGCAGGAACTGGTCCGCTTCGTTGACAAATTCCTTGGCCTTCAGCTTCTCAATGGCCTGCTTGAGCTCCCGGAGCTCCGCCGTCATCTGGCCCGCTTTCTCCTTCAAATCCACCGGCTTGACCTTCAGCGCCGCCGCCGCCTGGAAGAGCATATCCTGGAACCGGTTCATCTCGTCCAGGGCCCGCTTGCCGGTGACGGCCTCGATGCGGCGCACGCCGGCGGCCACGGAGAACTCGCTCTCAATGTGGAACAGCCCCGCCATAGCGGTGTTCTCCAGGTGGGTGCCGCCGCAGAACTCCACGGAGTACCCGCACATGTCCACCACCCGGACCGTGTCGCCGTACTTCTCGCTGAACAGGGCGATGGCCCCGGTCTTCTTGGCCTCCTCGATGGGCATCTCCTTCGCCTCCACCGGGTAGCCCGCCAGGATAGCGTCGTTAACCCCCTGGGACACCTGGCTCAGCTCCTCCGCCGTCAGGGCGGCGAAGTGGGTGAAGTCGAAGCGGAGGTAGTCCTCCTCCACCAGGGAGCCGGCCTGGTGGACGTGGTCCCCCAGCACCTCCCGCAGAGAGGCGTCCAGAAGGTGGGTGGCGGTGTGGGCGCGCATGATGGCCTTCCGGCGCTCGGGGTCGATCTGCGCGCAGACGGTGTCCCCCACCGCCAGGGTCCCCTCGGTCATTTTGCCGTAGTGCATATACTTGCCGCCCTTGTTCTTCTGCAC
>JAIEIQ010000224.1 GCA_029065305.1 Oscillospiraceae bacterium | reverse complement strand
GGGCGGTGGGGGTGACCAAGCTGGCCAGCTTCACCGCCGGCACGGTCCTGATCCTCCTCACCCTGGTAATCGTGCAGAATCTGGTCAACAGCCGGGCGGGCCGGGCCATTATGGCTATCCGGGACAACCGCATCGCCGCCGAGAGCGTGGGCCTGCCCGTCACCACCTATAAGCTGACGGCCTTTGTCATCTCCGCGGCCCTGGCCGGGGCGGCGGGAGCCCTGTACGGGCTCAACTACTCCTCCACCGTGTCCAGCAAGTTTAACTTCAACACCTCTATCCTGGTGCTGGTGTTTGTGGTGCTGGGGGGCCTGGGCTCCATCCGGGGGTCCATCATCGCCGCCGCCCTGCTGACGGTGCTGCCGGAGCTGCTGCGCGGCATCAACCTCAAGGAGTACCGGATGCTCCTCTACGCGGTGATTCTGATCCTGGTGATGCTGGCTACCAACAGCCCCGCCCTCCAGGATCTGTTCCACAGCCTGTTCCACGGGAAGAAAAAGAAGGAGGGCGCCGGCAAATGAGCGAGCAGAATAAGAGCTATCCCAAGCCCAAGCTGGTGCCGGTTCCCAGCACCAACATCATCCCCGAGCGGGATGTGGACAAGCGGCCCATTCTGGAGTGCCGCCACCTGGGAGTCGATTTCGGCGGCCTGACGGCGGTGGACGACTTCAACATGGCCATCGGCCGCACGGAGATCGCCGGGCTCATCGGCCCCAACGGTGCGGGAAAAACCACGGTGTTCAACCTGCTCACCAAGGTCTACCAGCCCACCCGGGGCACGGTGATGGTGGACGGGCGGGACACCGCCGGGAAGAACACCATCCAGGTCAGCCACATGGGCGTGGCCCGGACCTTCCAGAATATCCGGCTCTTTGGGAACCTGTCCGTGGAGGACAATGTGAAGATTGGCCTCCACAACCAGCTGCGCTACGGCACCTTTTCCGGCATTTTCCGCCTCCCCCGCTACTGGAAGGAGGAGAAGGTGGCCCGCGAGCGGGCCCTGGAGCTGCTGAGCATCTTTGACATGCAGGACATGGCGGGGCACCAGGCGGGCTCCCTGCCCTACGGGGCCCAGCGGCGGCTGGAGATCGTCCGGGCCTTGGCTACCAACCCCAGCCTGCTGCTGCTGGACGAGCCGGCGGCGGGGATGAACCCGTCGGAGACGGCGGAGCTGATGAACAATATCCGGAAGATCCGGGATACCTTCCAGATCGCGATTATGCTCATTGAGCACGATATGAATCTGGTCATGGGGGTCTGCGAGGGCATCTGCGTGCTGAATTTCGGGCGCATTATCGCCAAGGGCACCCCCGACGATATCCAGGCCAATCCGGCGGTTATCGAGGCGTATTTGGGCAGGCGGAAGGAGGCGTGAGACATGGCGATGCTGAAGGTTGAAGACATCCATGTGTACTACGGCAGCATCCACGCCGTCAAGGGCGTCTCCTTTGAGGTCAACGAGGGGGAGGTCGTCACCCTCATCGGGGCCAACGGCGCGGGCAAGTCCACAGTGCTCAACACGGTTTCCGGCCTGCTCCATCCCCGGACGGGGTCGGTGCGGTTTCTGGACCAGGATCTGAAGGGCGCAGCCCCCCACAAGGTGGTGGAGCGGGGATTGGCTCAGGTGCCGGAGGGCCGGCGGATTTTCCTCCAGATGACGGTGGAGGAGAACCTGGAGATGGGGGCCTACACCCGGCCCAACGCCTCCATCGCCCCGGGGATTGAGGACGTGTACAAGCGCTTCCCCCGGCTGGAGGAGCGGAGAAAGCAGGTGGCGGGGACCCTCTCCGGCGGCGAGCAGCAGATGCTGGCCATGGGCCGGGCGCTGATGAGCAGCCCCAAGCTGCTGATGCTGGACGAGCCCTCCATGGGCCTCGCGCCGATTCTGGTGGAGCAGATCTTCGACATCATCCGGGAGCTCCACGCCGCCGGCACCACGATTCTCCTGGTGGAACAGAACGCCCAGGCGGCGCTGAGCGTGGCGGACCGGGCCTACGTGCTGGAGACGGGGCGGATCTCCCTGTCCGGCACCGGGGCCGAGCTCATGGCCAGTGACCAGGTGCGGAAGGCATATCTGGGCGGATGAACGAAAAAGCGCCGTTCCTCAATGGAACGGCGCTTTGCTTACGCGATTTTTCGATACCACTGCTTGATGTGCCACCCCACGGCGGCGGAGACCTCCTTGGAAGCCACATACTTATCCGCCAGGGTGATGACCCACGCCTCGCTGCTCTTGGGAAAGGGGGCCAGGGGAAACATATGGCTGGTGATAGCGGCGCGCTGCCGCTCGTCCAGGCCGAACACCCTGTCCGCCCGCCGTGCCGCCAGGGCCCCGTGGATAAAGGCGTGCATGTGCTTGACCCGGTTCCAGCCGGTGTAGTGGCGCAGGAAGCGCCTGTGCTCCTCGCTCTGCCAGTCGTAGCCGAAGAAATCGTGGAGCAGAGCCGCCCTGGTGACTGCCCGGACCCGGGCCTCCTTCATGCGGAACCGCCGGGCCATGCGGTAGGCGCACTCCGCAGTGGACAGTGAGTGGATGTACAGGGAATTTTCTCCGCCGTGGTGGCACTGCTCCCGCATCTTCAGAAACAGCGGATGGCTGAGAATATCCTCTGTCATACGGCAAAATTCCTGATCGATAGCATCCATCTCCCTCTGCCGGTGAAACCGGCCAATGTGCTGTCTTACAGCCACCTTTTATTATACGCCTCCCGCCTCGGGATGCAAGAGGAAATTTGTGGGGAATTTATTAAGATTTGGATACAAACGGGGGAGGGACCTTGTGGTCCCTCCCCTTTTCCCGAGAAAGTGTGTGTCGTTACGCAGCCTGAGCGGGCTCAGTGGCCTCAGCGGCTTCGCCAATCAGGTTCTCGGTAAAGAACTCGACAAAGCCACCCTCAACAGCGGCGGTAACGTCGGGCTGATCGGAGTAGAAGCCGTAGCCGTGGTCAGCCTCGGGCACAATGATCTCCTTCGCAGCGGGATAGGCGGCGATGATCAGCTTGTTGGTTGCGTCGGTCACCACGTCGTCCTTGTCGCCGTGGAGCACCAGCATGGGGCCGGTGTATTTGGAGATGTTAGCCAGAGGATCAACCATCATATCCTCAAACCACTGAGCAGACAGGCTCAGTTCCTGACCATACTGGGTGGTGTAATCAAAGGAGCCAGCAGCAGCGGCTGCCTTGGCCTCCTCCAGGGTGGTATCGCCAATAACGCCGGCGATGCACTCCTCACCGGGGTTCGCGGCGGCGGACAGCAGAGCCGCAGCGATGTAGGGGCTATTCTCGTCGCTGATGATCTCCAGGCTCAGACGGCCGCCCATGGAGTAGCCCAGGATGCCCAGCTTGGTCTCATCAATGGGGTAGTTGGCAAGCAGGTAGGCCAGGGAAGCGTTGGAGTCGGACTTCATGTTGGTCAGGGTGTTGGCGGTAAAGGGCTCGGTGGAATCGCCGCAGCCGGGGAAATCCATGCGGATGGAGGCGATGCCGGCCTCGGCCAGAGCCTTGGCAATGCCGGGGAAGCCAGTGTTCTCGTCCTTATTGCCGCCGTGGCCGTGGTTGATGACAACTGCGGGGAAGGGACCCTCGCCAACGGGCAGGGTCACAACAGCGGGAACCTTGCGGCCATCGTTGTCGATGGAGACAGTCTCGGTGGTGAACTTGGCGTCCTCAGCAGGCTCACTGGGCTCAGCGGGCTCCGCAGCCTCGGGAACGGAGGCCAGGATCTTGCACAGCTCGGCGCGGGTCAGCTCGTTGTCGGGGTTGAAATTGCCCTCCGCGTCGCCGTTGATGACGCCCAGCTCCGCCAGAGCCACCACATAGCCGTCGGTGGTGTCGGGGAAGGTGCTCTCCGCCTCAGAGGCGGCGATGCCCAGGGTCTTGGCCAGCAGCTGGCAGACCTCCAGACGGGTGATGTTTTTGTTCTGCTCCACCTCGGCGTCGATGAGCTTCTCCTCCACGGCCTTGGCAATGTAGCCGCTGGCCCAGGTGCCGCCCTCGACGGGGGCCTGCTCGCCGTACTTCTCGGCCATGACCATCTTCAGGGCCTCGCCCCAGGTCACGGTGTTGCCGGGCTTGAAGGTGCCGTCCTCATAACCCTTGACAGCGCCGGCCTCGACCATCTTCATGACGAACTCATAGTGCCAGTTGGCCTCGGTCACGTCGGAGAAGGCGGGAGCGGCGGGCTCAGCGGGGGTCTCGGGCTCGGCGGGAGCCTCAGCGGCCTCGCCGGTCAGGGTGATGCGGCCCTGGGGCTTCTCGTACTCGGCGGGAACAACGCCCTCGAGGTTCTCGGTGATATAGGCCAGCACGCAGTCGGTATCCAGCATACCGGTGCCCTGGAAGGGAGCGCTGCCGAACATGGTCATGCCGTCGCCGCCCTCGTCAATGATGTACTTGGTGGAGGCCAGGACATAGGTCTTCTCCAGATCCAGGGGCTCCTCGCCAACCATCACGTCCTTGACGCGGTAGTCGCCGTCCACGCTGACAAACTCGTTCTTCTCATTAAAGACAACGCTGGAGGGGACGGAGCGGTCCACGGTGTAGGTCATGCCGGAGACCTGGAAGAAGCCGCCGTTCTCCTCGGGGTTGTTCTTGGCGCCCATCTCCAGGGCGTCCAGGATGGTCTGGCCGGTGACCTCGACGGTACCCATCTCGCCGAAGAAGGGCTGGAGCTGGGCCACGTTGCCGTAGGTGATATCGCCGGCGGGGATGCTCACGCGGACGTTGCCGCCCTGAACAATGGCGATCTCCGCACCGGTGACGATACGGTAGGCGTCCGCCACAAAGTCGCCCATGTTGGTCTCCTCGCTGCGGACAGCGCGGGAACCGTCGGCCTTGTTGATGGTCAGCTCAAAGGTGCTCTTGCCGACCACCTTCTGGGTCTGCTCCTCGTACTCGGCCTTGATGCCGTCGATGACGGCGGTGACGGCCTCGTCGGTCTCGGTCAGGCCGCTCACCAGCTCGGAGGTGATCTCCTTGCTCTCGGTGTCAATGACAATCTTGCCGATGTTGGCCAGCTTGGTGCCGGTCTGGTTGGTCAGAACGTCCTTGCCGTCCTTGTTGGCGACCTTCTCGCCGGGGACCACGCTGTGGGAGTGGCCGTCGATGAGGGCGTCAATGCCGGTGGTGTTGGCAATCACCTCGCTGGAGGTGTAGGGGGCCTCGATGCCCAGATGGGCAACCGCGATCACGTACTCCGCGCCCTCGGCCTTGGCGGCGTCAACGGCGGTCTGCACGGCGGTGTAGAGCCCGGTGCCGTCCTTGCCCTCGGAGAAGCCGTAGACGTACTCGCCCTTCTCATTCTGGAAGTAGGCGGGGGTGGAGGAGGTGTAGGTCTGGGGGGTGGTGATCCCCACGTAGGCGACCTTCACATCACCGTAGGTAACCAGCTCATAGCTGTCAAAAACGGTCTTCTTGGCGGTCAGATCCTGGAAGTTGCAGCTGATGTAGGGATACTCCGCCTTCTCCGCCAGGCTCAGGAAGCTGGGGATCTCGTAGTCGAACTCGTGGTTGCCGGGGATGGCCAGGTCATAGCCCACGGCGTTCATGATCTCGACGATCCACTCGCCCTTGCTCAAAGAGCCCACCAGGTCGCCCTGGATGTGGTCGCCGGCATCAACGAGGGTCACGTTCTCCTCGCCGTACTGGGCCTCCATGGCGGTCTTGTAGGCGGCCACGGTGGCATAACCCATGTTCGTGACAACGCCGT
>JAIEIQ010000223.1 GCA_029065305.1 Oscillospiraceae bacterium | reverse complement strand
GGGCAGATCATCAGCTTCAACCGCGCCAGCGACAAGTACCGGATTGAGATCAAGGACTACTCCGAGTACGCCACCGTCGGCGACTATCAGGCGGACATCACCAAGCTCAACACCGAGATCAACTCCGGCGTGGTGCCCGACATCCTCGATGTCAGCGGCCTGCCTCTGCGGCAGATGTCGGCCAAGGGTGTGCTGGAGGACCTGTGGCCCTTCATCGACAGCGACCCCGATATCAGCCGGGATCAGCTGATGGAGCGGGTGCTCGACGCCGCCAGCCAGGACGGGAAGCTCTACCGGGTCTTTGACGGCTTCAGCATCAACACCGTGGTGGGCTCCCCGGACGTGGTGGGCAAGCGGCTCAGCTGGTCCCTGAAGGACCTCCAGGACGCCCTGGCCACCATGCCCGACGGGTGCCAGATCTTCACCTACTACGAGACGAAGTCCAGCGTCCTCTCCTCCTTCCTGGCGATGAACCAGGAGCACTATGTGGACTGGAACACCGGGGAGTGCTCCTTTGACACCGAGGAGTTTGCCTCCGTGCTGGAGTTCTGCAATCAGTTCCCCAAGGAGTACAACTGGGAGGAGAACGGGGAGGACCGTCCCAGCGAGACCGCCCTCATCGCGGAAAAGAAGCAGATGCTCTCCACCTTCAATATCAGCAACTTCGGCGATGTCCAGCGCTATGAGGCTATGTTCGGCGGCACCGGCATCATCACCAAGGGCACCAGCTACGCCTATGAGCAGATGAACGGCGTTGCCAGCGGGACCTCCGTGGGCGGAACCTATACTGTCACCGCGCCCGGCATGGGCGGTATGGAGGGCGGACCCCAGATTGAGGGCCAGGTCATCCCCGGCGACTACATCACCTACATCGGCTATCCCACCGAGGACGGCTCCTGCGGCAGCACCTTCTCCGTCTACGGCGGTCTGGCGATGTCCACCACCTGCGCGGACAAGGAGGGCGCCTGGTCCTTCATCCGGCAGCAGCTGCTGCCCAGGAGTGAAGAGGAGGGAAGCAGCCACTACTGGCAGTTCCCCGTCAACAAGAAGGATTTTGACGCCATGGTCAAGGAGGCCATGACCCCGCAGTACATCCTGGACCAGAACGGCAACCAGATCCTCAACGAGCTGGGCGAGCCCATCCAGGAGAGCAAGGGCGGCTGGGGCTGGGACAACGTCAGCATCGAGATCCGGGCCGCCACCCAGGAGGAGTACGACCAGGTCATGGAGCTCTACAACAATGTGACCCGCATGACCGACTACGACACCAGCATCTTTGAAATTGTGTCTGACGAGGCCGAGAGCTACTTCAACGGCGACAAGAGCGCCCAGGAGGTAGCCAGCCTCATCCAGAGCCGGGTGAACCTCTATGTCAATGAGCAGCGCTGACACCCTGAAAACCAAAAAGCGATCCCGCGGAGCGGCGGGGACCGGGAAAACGCCCGGCCCCGCCGCCGGACGGGCTTCTAAGGCCAGGAGGGCCTGGGACAGGGGCAACGAAAAGCTGCTGGACACCCTGCGGAGCATCGGCTTTTTGGGGCCCAGCGTGACGGGGGTGGCGGTGTTCTTCATCATCCCCTTCCTGGTGGTGGTGTGGTACTCCGTTATCCGCAGCCCCATCAAGCCGGAGTTCGTGGGCCTGGAGAACTTCAAGAACGTGCTGTCCAACGCCACCTTCCGCACCGCGGCCAAGAACACTATCCAGTTCTCCGTTGTGGCGGTGCCCCTGGCCGTTGTGCTGAGCCTGGTGCTGGCGCTGATGCTGGAGTGCCGGATCCCCTGCAAGAGCCTCCTCCGCACCTTCTTTCTGAGCCCTATGATGGTGCCGGTGGCCTCGGTGGTGCTCATCTGGCAGGTGGTATTCCACTACAACGGCACCCTCAACGAGGTCATCGCCGCCTTCGGCATCGAGAAGATCGACTGGCTCAAGAGCTCCTACTCCCAGGTGGTGCTGATTATCCTCTTCTTGTGGAAGAATCTGGGGTACAACATGATCCTCTTCATGGCGGCACTCAACAACATCCCCAAGGAGCTGCTGGAGGTGGCGGACGTGGAGGGGGCCAGCCCCGTCCACAAGCTCTTCAACATCAAGCTCCGGTATCTGTCCCCCACGGTGCTCTTTGTGACGATTCTCTCCCTGATCAACTCCTTTAAGGTCTTCCGGGAGATCTTTCTTCTGGTGGGGGCCTACCCCTTTGAGGACATCTATATGCTTCAGCACTTCATGAACAACACCTTCAGCAGCCAGGACCCCCAGAAGATGAGCGCGGCGGCGGTGCTGATGGCGGTGGTGATGGTGGGGCTCATTGCCCTGCTGTTCAAGGTGGAGGACATCTTCGGAAAGGACGTGGAAGGATGAGAAAGCCCCACTATCTGGCCCGGACGGTGCTGACCATCATCGCGGCCTGCTTCGCCCTGGCGTTTCTGATGCCCACGGTGCTGACCATCACCAACTCCTTTATGACCCAGTCGGAGATCAGCGCCAACTATGGGCAGGTGTTCACCAACGTGGCCGGGAAGGACGGCAAGACCTACATCTCCGACACGGTGAACCTGAAGTTCATCCCCGACAAGGTGAGCCTTACCCAGTACATCACGGTGCTCATCAAGAGCCCCGACTACCTCTTCAAGTTCTGGAACAGCGTGATTCTGGTGATACCGATTGTGCTGCTCCAGCTGGCGGTGGCGTCCATCACCGCCTACGGCTTCACCCGCTGGCGGGGGAAGGTGCGGAACTTTTTGTTCTTCTTTTACGTCATTCTGATGCTGATGCCCTATCAGGTGACACTGGTGCCCAACTATCTGGTCAGCGACTGGCTGGGGATTCTGAACACCCGGTGGGCGATTATCTTCCCCGGCATGTTTGCCCCCTTCTCCGTGTTCCTGCTGACCAAATCCATGCGGCGGATCCCCGGCTCCCTCATCGAGGCGGCCAAGCTGGACGGGTCCAGTGAGTGGCAGATCTTCAAGGACATCTGCCTGCCCCAGTGCCGCAGCGCGCTGTACTCCATTGCCATTCTGGTCTTTATCGACTACTGGAACATGGTGGAGCAGCCGATTATCCTGCTGCCCGACGCGGCCAAGCAGCCCCTGAGCGTCTATCTGTCCACCATCAATACCAGCGAGGTGGGATTGGCCTTCGCCATCGCCACCATCTATATGGTGCCCTGCCTGCTGCTGTTCCTCCACGGGGAGGACTATTTGGTGGAGGGCATCGCCCACCAGGGCTCCGTGAAGGGATGACGCCACCCCATGAAAGGACGATGATTCTATGGAAGTGAAGGAAAAATCCAAGAAGAGGGAGCTTATCAAGACCATCGCCATCGTCTTTTTGACGGTGCTGCTGCTGCTGACCTTCTTCTCCCAGACGATTATGAACGCCTCCCTGCCGGAGGTAGCAACACAGGTGGTCTCCGGTGGCACCATCAACGCCAAGATCCGGGGCACCGGCACCGCCTCCGCCAACGAGAGCTATGAGGTGATCCTGGACCAGACCCGGGAGATCCGCTCGGTGTGCGTGAAGGTGGGGGACACGGTGCAGCAGGGGGATCTGCTGTTTGTGCTGGGCGACGTGGAGAGCCAGGAGCTCAAGGAGGCCCAGGAGGCCCTGGCGAATCTGAACATCGAGTATCAGAAGAAGATCCTGAATTTCTCCAAGGAGTACGCCACCGAGGACCGGGACGTGGCAAAGCTCCAGGAGGATCTGGAGAAGGCCATCGCCGACCGGGACGCCAACCAGGTCACGGAGGCGGAGATCTCCTATGCCAAGGGGGATCTGGCGTCGGCGAAGAACGAGGACAGCCAGATTACCCAGCTGCTGGAGGATCTGGCTAAGTTTGAGACGGAAAACGCCAACTACCTCAACGCCAAAAAGGAGCTGGACAAGTGGGAGAAGGAGGTGACAACACAGGAGAGTGAAGTTGCTAGGTTGGAAGGGCTGCTGAAAGAAATCAAAGAAACTGGTACAGTAGATCTTGACCAGGCAGTCCAAGATGCGCGTAATGCGCTTGAGAGAGCAGATATGCAGTGGGCCAGTGATTGGTTGGCATATCGAGAGGATCTAAATGCGCTTATTAAAGCTATGAATAGTGACGATGCAGCGAGTATAAAATTCAGAGATGAAACTGGATACAGCGGAACACTTTCAGAATTTAGTGGTAATACACCCAAAAACATTAATTCAGATTATCAAAAGTATTTAGATGCCTTTTTGACACAGATGGGCAAAAGCGAGTCTCCGGTTGATGGTGGAAACGAAGATATTGGAAAAACCAGAGCTGCTAGTACATACAGCGAGTACAAAACAGCATACGAGACTCTTATTAAGGATCAGGATGATGTAGAGACAAAAAAACTGACCTATGATCGGGCTGTTGAGAGTCGTGATGAGAAATCCGGCTCTGCGACGATAGAGCGGCGAGATATTCAAAATCAGCTGGATGATGCGCAGAGCGAGTTAACAAAAGCTCAACGGGAGGCCCGTAGTGCCCAAGCAACGCTTGACACGGTGACGGCCACATACCGGGAGCAGAGAAACCGCTATACCACCGCCCAGCAGACGGTAAAAACCAATATTGAGCTGCTGACCGAGAAGCTTGACGAGCTGACCGAGAAGCAGAAAACCTACGAGGCCGCGCTGGCTACCATCGCGGAGAAGGAGCGGGCCCTCACCGACGCCCTGTCCGGCAAGGACATCGACAAGCAGCTGGACAACCTGGACCTCCAGAGCGCCCGGCTGGATATTCAGAAGCAGCAGGAGCTGGTGGAGAAGTACCGGCAGGACACCATCGACACCGAGATCAAGGCCAGCGTCTCCGGTACCGTCAGCGCCATCAACGTCACCGCCGGCAAGGACAACAAGCCCGGCGAGGCCATGGCGGTCATCGACGTGGTGGACAGGGGCTTCACCATCCGCATTCCCGTCACCAACGACCAGGCCCGGCAGGTGAAAATCGGCGACGAGGCCGAGGTGACGAACTACTACTGGGGCGGCGATGTGAAGGCCACCCTGGAGGCCATCGCCAACGACGCCTCCAAGCCCGGCCAGGGCAAGCTGCTGGTCTTCCGCGTCACCGGCGAGGTGGAGGCGGGCACCAGCCTGACTCTGGCGGTGGGGCAGAAGAGCAGCGCCTTTGAAACCATCGTGCCCAAGAGCGCCCTGCGCTCCGACAGCAACGGGGACTTCGTGCTGGTCATCACCGCCAAGAGCACTCCCCTGGGCAACCGGTACACCGCCACCCGGGCCGACGTACAGATCCTGGCCAGCGACGATGTCAGCGCCGCCGTCAGCGGCCTGTCCGCCGGGGACTACGTCATCACCACCTCCAGCAAGCCCCTGGACGCCGGCACCCAGGTGCGGATGGTGGAGAACCAGTGATGGGCGGCGGAAAACGGCAGGCGGCGGACCGCTTGAAGCGCCTGGGGCTCCGGCGGCTGCTGTTCATCGGGTTGAATCTGGTTCTTCTGCTGGCCATGGGCGCGGCTCTGCTGGGGGTGCGGGCCATGGGCGGAACTCTGAGCACCCTCTCCGCCGGGGAGCGGTTCCAGGGGGAGAACGAGCTGCGCTTCGCCCAGCTGGCCTGCTTCATGCCGGTGGGGCAGGGGAAGACGGCGGAGGATATCCTGAAATTCCACCAGTCTCTGGACAGCACTCTAGTGGAGCAGTCCCTGGAGGCGCCGGAGAACGGGAGCCTCTACCTGGACGCCTACAGCGGCTCGGCCACGGTCAGCGCCGTGGGCGGCAACGGGTCCGCCTCCCTGACGGCCACCGGGGTGGGAGGAGACTTCTTCTACTTCCATCCCCTCCAGCTCCGCAGCGGGTCCTACATCTCCCAGGAGGATTTGATGGATGACCTGGTGGTGCTGGACGAGGAGGCTGCATGGAGGCTCTTTGGCGGCACGGAGCTGACGGGAATGAGCTTGACCATCAACGGGGAGCCCTTTTTGGTGGCGGGGGTGGTGTCCCGGGAGGCCGACTTCGCCACTAAGCGGGCCTACACCGGCGAGGGAGGGCTCTTCATGTCCTACTCCGCCATGGTCCGTCTCACCGGGGAGGAGGACACAGCCGCCATCGACTGCTATGAGATCGTCATGCCCAACCCCATCCGCAACTTCGCCAAGGGCATTTTGGAGGACAACTTCTCCGGCGGCGAGGTGGTGGAGAACACCGGGCGCTTCCGCCTGGAGCGGCTGATGGAGCTGCTGCGGAGCTTCGCCGGGCGGTCCATGCGCTCCAATGGGGTCATCTACCCCTACTGGGAGAACGCCGCCCGGCTGACCGAGGACTATGCCGCCATTTTTCTCTTCGCGGCCCTGCTGACGGGCTTCGTGCCCGCCTGCTGCGCCGTGGTGCTGACGGTCCGGATGGTGATCCGAACCTACCGGTTCCTGAAAAAGCGGGTGCCGGAGAAGGTGGACGCGGCGGTGGAGAAGCGCCGGGAAGAGCGACTGGAGAAGGCATATGCACAGAAAAACGCCGGAGAGGAGCAGCCATGGCTGAGCTGAGCTTGCGAAACGTAAAGAAAATATATGACGGGAACGTGGTGGCGGTCCAGGCGTTCAATCTGGAGATCGCCGACAAGGAGTTTATCGTCCTGGTCGGTCCCTCCGGCTGCGGCAAGTCCACCACCCTGCGGATGGTGGCGGGACTGGAGGAGATCACCGAGGGGGAGATCGCCATTGCCGGACGGGTGGTCAACAACGTCCCCCCCAAGGACCGGGATATCGCCATGGTCTTCCAGAACTACGCCCTCTACCCCCACATGACCGTCTACGACAACATCGCCTACGGCCTGCGGCTGCGGAAGTTTCCCAAGAGGGTTATCG
>JAIEIQ010000222.1 GCA_029065305.1 Oscillospiraceae bacterium | reverse complement strand
AACCGGCCCGTGAAGCCGCTGATCTACCAGCAGCGAAAAAAGGCCAAGTTTGTCTCCAAGACCCAGGAGACCGACGAGAACGTGTTTATGAAGAAACAGTTCCTTTACGGCGCGGACAGCCGGGGCAACGCGGGCTTCGGCTTCTGGCAGATGGCCTACGGCAGCGACGGCACCGGGGCCGCTGACTGACGGACAGGAGGGACGGTATGAGTTACTGCGCCTGTGGAGAGGTCCGGGAGATGATTAAGGAGGACGCCCTCAACGCGATCATCGGGGACACCTTTATTGAGGAACCCGCGAAGCGGGAGGAGCTGGTCGTCCCTATTATCGAAGCGGCGATCGCCGACGCGGACGGCGAGATTGACGGCTACCTCGCCAAGAGGTACGCCGTCCCCCTCGCCCCTGTCCCAAAAGTTATCAACAAATTTTCCAAGGATATCGCGGTCTATAACCTGTTTTCCCGCATTGGCATCGATGAAGGGACAGATCAGAAGACCTATCTCAACCGTTACAATGCGGCGGTTAAGTTCCTCACACTGGTGGCGGAGGGTAAGGTCTCCATCGGGGCCGATGCTGACAGCGATCCCGCCAGTGCAGCAGCGATCGGCTTTACCGTTAAAGCAAGCCCCAGGCTGTTCAGCCGCAGGCAGATGAGGGGGATGTGAGCTATGTATGATATCCGCCTGGAGGGGGATACCCGGGCCATGCTCCGGAGGATCCGGAGCTTTGCCGAAATCGACAAGAAGAGGATCAACGCCGCCCTGGCCGAAGGCGTCCGAGAATCCACGCTGGAGCGCTTCAAGCAGAGCCGGGACCCGGACGGGCGGCGCTGGAAGACTTCCATCCGGGCACGCCAGGAGGGCGGACGCACGCTCATCCAGACCGCCCAGCTGCGCAATTCCATCCAGGCCAGATCTGACGCGAGCGGCTTTGCGGTGGGCACCAACGTTAAACACGCCGCGACCCACCAGTTCGGTGAGCCGGGCCGGACCATCCGGGCCCGCAGAAAGAAAGCTCTGCGGTTTCAGGTGGGTGGGAAGTGGATCTCCAAAAAGCAGGTCCGCATTGTTATTCCCGCCCGCCCCTTCCTGGGCCTGTCGGATGAGGATATGCAGGAGCTGAAGGCCGCTGTGGAGGACTTTATCGGAAGAGAGGATTGACCATGCTCTATACAGAAGCAAAACAATATCTCCTGGACAAGTTCCGGGAGGCGGGCCTCAAATCAAATCCCTACACCACAAGGAAGTCCCTGGAGAAGAGCCTGGAGTCCCATGTGGGCGCGGTTCTCTTTGAGCGGGAGACCTACGTCCGCGACGGCTCCAAAAAGCTATTTCAGGATGAACAGGGGGCGCAGCGCAAGCGGCGGAAGGTCTTCCAGCGAAGTCTCACCTTTACGGTGATCATCGGCGGCTACAGCGACGACCAGACGGAGGCGCTGCTGGAGAGCTTCGTTGCGGCTTTGGAGCCGGGTATCTATGTAAACGGGAACTTTGTTCCCATCACCATTGACGGGGCAGATTGGGTTGACAGGGATGACTCTATTCTCAAAGCCCAGGTTGCCGTCCAGATAGGCGTCACCTTCAGCGGCGGCATTTACCGGGATACCGGCTTTGCGCCGCTGTCCCAGGTGGAGATCGTGGACATCGAAAATGAGAAAGGAGAATTCGCAGATGGCCAGCAAAACAAACAGGCCGGAGGCAGCGCCTGAAGACCAGAGCCCTCCGCTCCAGACCATAGAGGTGCTTCGGGAGCTGCACAGGGTCAAGGGGCCCATTTTCGCGGGGGTGTGCGCCGCCAACGGCTGGAGGCCCGGCAGGGTTATGACAGAGGCGGCGTTCCTCCAGGCAGTGGACAGCTTTGCCAGTGCCCCCATGGGGGGATACAGAGGAAGGGAGGTTCAGAAGCAGTGCTGAGAGATGTAAAGACAATGGTATCGGACGGCCCGTTGGGCTTCGCCGCCGCTATGGACGCCGTACAGGGCGGTGCTGGCTGGATCTTCTGTTTCCCGGTGACGGCCCACCACGGCGGGCACTCTGAGCGGGGTAGAGAAGACCGGGAAGGGCGGCGGTACCCTTACGGTGAGCGGCGCTCCCACCAACGCCTTCCAGGCGGTCATTCAGATGACAGCCCAAGGCGGTCTCAACACCGCCGCACATTCACCTTCAGCAGCACCGCCCCGGCTATGACCAATGGAGACGTCCTGGCGGTAGCAGACAAACTCAAGGCATTTTCTCAGGCTTTTGAGTTCATTCACATTGTCGGGGAGAGCGGCCTCCCCCTCTGGCAGGCAATGAGTGAATCTCAGCGGGAGCTTATGGATACATACCACAAACCGGCCTTTGTTCTGCTGGAGGCGGCACCTCCTGCTGCGGAAGCAGACCTCCACGACTGGGCCTTCCAGATGGAGGCGGACCGGCGGAAGGTCCGCAATTCCAATATTCAGGTCTGCGCAGCCTGGGGGCAGCTGGTCCGGCTGGACGGCACCACTCAGGCGGTCAATCTGGCCGGACTGGTGTCGGGCCGCTACGCAATGGCCCCGGTACAGGAGTCTATTGGCAAGACCAGGATTGAGGCAGGCTATGGCTTCCCCCAAAACCGGCTGCTCAAGCTGCTCCCGGAGGGGTATGACAGCACGATCATTGAACTTCTGGACAACGCGGGCTATTTGACGGTCCGGGAGTATGACGGTCTGGACGACCGCTATGTCTATCACACGAAGATGATGTGTCCCGACGGCAGCGATTACCGCTACGCCGAGGATGTGCGGGTCCGCAACAAGATCATCCGCGAGGTCCGGAAAACGGCTCTCCAGTTCAAAAATGACGATATCGACCTGGAGAACATCCAGGGAGAACTGGAAACCCGGGCAAAGTTTATTGCCGCGCCCCTGGACCGAATGGTAGAAAGCAAGGAGCTCAGCTCCTATGAGATCACCGTCCTGGACGGTCATGAGAAGACCTTCCTGGAGGACGAAACCATGCGGATCAAGCTCCGCTACCTGTCCCGGGGCTACATCCGGGAAGTGTCCATTGATCTGGGCCGGGCCCCTGTCAGCACGTGAGAGGAGGATAAAAGGCGATGAGCTTAAAGGTAAACGGCAAAGCCTACGACTGGGGCGATGTGGACGTCAAGCTCCCCGGGCTGGCGCTGGTAGTCCAGGAGGTCAGCTATGATGACGAGCAGGAGATGGAGGAGGCCTACGGCGTGGGCGGCAAACCCAGAGGCTACGGCACCGGCAACTACAAATCCTCCGGGAAGCTCACCCTGCTCCGGGACGACTACGACGACTTCCTGGCATGGTGCCGGGCCAAGGGTGTCCCCTTCTACAAGGTGGAGGTCCCCTCCATCGTAGTCTCCTATGCCAACGAGGGGGAGAGCACCCATATTGATGAGCTGAAGCGGGTCAAATTCACCAAGCGCAGCCACAAGGCTGCTCAGGGCGACAAGAAGCTGACGGTGGACATCGACATGATGATTGTCGGCGGTATTATCACAGACGGCCTGGAGCCGGTCTGAGCGGCGTTCCCCAAATAATTTATGGAGGTAATGAATATGAGCGAGCAGAATAGCAGCCCCATGGCCAGGATGGCCAGCGATGAGGAGCTGAAGACAAAATACGGAAAAGTCTACCGGGTGGGGATCACCGTCCCTATCGACGACGAACAGGAGCAGGAGTTTACTTACCGGTTCAAGCGGCCCAGCATCGCCAGCTACGACCGGTATGTGAAGACAGCGGCCAAGACCGGCATCACCAAGGCCAGCCGGGTTTTCCTGCTGGACGCCGTGGCGGAGGAGGACCGGGAGCGGCTGGTGGCCGACATGGAGGAGTATCCCGGCGTGGGCATCACGGTTGGCAACAAGCTCACGGAGATCCGGGGCCTCACCGACACCGCAAATTTGAAGCGGCTCTAAGGGAGCGGGTCGCGGGGGTTCGGGAGAGCCTCGTGGAGCGCGGGCTCCTGGAGATCTACCGCTTCCTTCCCCCGCCTCTCTTAGAGAATTTTGACCCCGAACGGCTGGACGATCTCGGCGTATTCCTGGACTATGTGGCCAAGGCCAGGGTGGTCCAGGAGCTGGAGGAGGACATCCTCGCCCGGGCGATCGTCAAGGTGCTCCCAGAATAGGAGGTGGGAGCGGTATGAGCTTAGAATCTGTTTTCAAGCTGTCCCTGGTCATGAACATGATCGACAACCTCTCCGGCCCTATGGCGGGCATCGCCTCCAAGGTGGGAGCGAACGTCTCCAAGCTGGACGGGATGGGGCAGACCCTCGGAGGGATCGCCAAGGCGGGGACCGCCATGCAGGCGGCGGGAACACAGATCACCGGCGCGGTGCTGGCCCCGGTGGAGGCCACCTTCGAGACCCGCCGGGCCCTGGGGGAGCTGGCTTCTCTGGGCGTGACGGACCTGGACGCGCTGGAGAGCGCGGCCCGCAGCTTCTCCGACCAGTGGAGCGGCACCACAAAGGCCGACTTCATCAGCGCGGCCTACGACATCAAGAGCGGCATCTCCTCCCTCTCCGATGAGGGCGTGGCGAAGTTCACCGGCCTGGCGGCGCTGACCGCCAAGGCTACCAAAGCGACGGCAGCGGAGATGACCTCGCTGTTCGCCGCAGGCTACGGCATCTACAAGAACTATTATGACGATCTCTCCGATATCCAATTCGGGGAGATGTTCTCAGCAGGGATCGCCGAGAGCGTCTGAGCCTTCAAGACCTCCGGTTCCGGTATGGCCCAGAGCATCCAGAGTCTGGGGGCCTCGGCCACCACGGCCAACGTCCCGCTGGAGGAGCAGCTAGCAATCCTGGGGATGCTCCAGGCCACCATGGGCGGAGCGGAGGCCGGTACCAAATACAAAGCCTTCCTCCGCTCGGCGGCGAAGGGCGGCGAGGCCCTGGGCCTCTCCTTCCTGGACGCCAACGATCAGCTCCTGTCCATGCCGGAGATTCTTGACCAGCTGCGGGGCAAATTTGGCGAGACCATGGACGCCGCTGAGAAGATGGAGCTCCAAAAGGCTTTTGGAGACACAGAGGCCGTGGCCCTTATCGACCTGCTCTACTCCAAGACAGGGGATCTGCAGGGCAACATCCTCAGCCTCTACGACGCCATGGGGCAGGGCACGCAGGCCGCTGAGAAGATGGCCTCCGCCATTCAGGAGACCGAGCCGGAGCGCTTTGACCGGCTGCGCCAGCGCATCCACAATGTGACAGAGTCCATCGGCGGCTCTCTGCTGCCCACGGTCAATGAGCTTATGGGCAAGTGAGAACAGGTGCTCACCAAGGTCGCCTCCTGGATCGAGGAGAACCAGGAGCTGGTCCGGGTGATTATGCTCATTGTGCTGGGCATCGGCGGGTTCCTCACGGTGGCAGGCACTGTCATCACGGTTGTCTCCGGCGTAGGTCTTGCGGTTACCAAGGCGTTCTCCGCTTTCCGGCTCCTCAAGAGCGGGTTCCTGTTGGCGAAGGGGGCCCTTGTACCCCTCATAGCCACTGTGAAGAGCTTCGGCGCGGCTCTGCTGGCCAATCCGGCGACATGGGTGGTCATTGGGATCATCGCGCTCATCGCGGCGCTGGTGCTGCTCTACAACAAATGCGAGTGGTTTCGGAACGCTGTCGACGCCATTTTAGTCTTCTTCGGGGAGAAGCTGGGGGCGGCGCTGGAGGTGGCACAGAATATTTTCGGCGCGATCGGCGGTGTCGTCGGC
>JAIEIQ010000221.1 GCA_029065305.1 Oscillospiraceae bacterium | reverse complement strand
CAAAGCCTGGGGCGTCCGGCGGCGCCCCGGAGCTTACGCCCCGGGAAACGCCCCCGCCTCTGTCAGCCCCGCCCAGCTGGTGTGGGACAGCATCACGCTCATCCGGGAGCGGGACGACTACAAAAAGGAGTTCAAGCGCTTCGTCAAGAACAGCTCCGTAATTGACAGCGGGTTTCTGGACGCCCATTTCTCCCGCTTCAAGCCCTGGGAAATGGGCGCGATCCTCTCCCTGAAGCCCCTTGACGAGGCGTTTTTGGAAAAGTATTTCGGCGCACTGGACCACGACAAAATCGCCCGGTATCAGATCTTTTCTGAGCACTTTTTTATGAAGCACTTTGCCCAGCTGAACCCGGATATCGTCCTCGCCCACGGAAAAAACAGCTGGCGGGTGAAGGAACGGCGATCCAGGCAGCTGGACGTATTTCTCCGTCTGAAAGGAATTAAGCTATGATCACGATTGAGGAGGCCAAGCGCCTGGTAAAGCGGGCGCTTCTGTCCAACATCGTCTCTGAGAAGCGGAACCTGGCCATCACGCCGCTGATCTCCGGCAAGCACGGCATCGGCAAGTCTGCCATGATGAAGAGCATCGCCGAGGAGCTGGGCGGCGTCTGTATTACGGTGGAGGGCGGGACCCTGAAGGAGGGGGAGATCACCGGCCTGCCCTACCAGTACAGGGATGAAAACGGGAGCACCAAGTTCCGCTTTCTGCCCTACTACGCGGTGGAGCGCGTTCAAAATGAGGAGAAGCGGATTTTTGAGGCCGCCGGCGGAACGGCCGACGGCTCCTCCGCGCTGGAGGGCGGCGAAAACCGCTGGGCCCGCAATTTCCTCACCCCTCAGGAGCGCCTGGACGCGCTGAAAAGCGGCGCAGTCCGTCCGGTGATCATCTTTATCGACGAGATCAACCGCACGGAAAATACGGTCTATAAGGAGCTGATGAATATCCTGCTGACCCGCAGCGTCAACGGATATCAGTTTCCCTGGTGGGTGCTGTTCGTGGGGGCGATGAACCCCAGCACCCAGAACAGCATCTACGCCACGAACGAGATGGACCCGGCCCAGCTGGACCGCTTTCTGAAAATCAAAGTGGGGGAGAACGCCTCCCAGTGGCTGAAATACGGCAGAGCCGCCGGTATTTCTCCCGATATCCTGCGCTTTATCAAGGAAAATCCCAAGTGCCTGTCCTCCAGCTCCAGGGACCTGGAGGACGAGGAGAAGCCGACGCCCTCCCCGCGCGGCTGGGACATGGTGGACACACTGCTCAAAAGCGAGCCCATGCTGCGGTGCTTCTTCACCGAGAAGGAAAACACACCGAAAATTGTGGAGAAGGATATGAAGGCCCTTGTCTCCGCCAAGCTGGGCTCTTCCGCGTCCACTATGTTTTTCGCCAGCCTGGTTTCCCAGGCCAGGGCGCTGGCTCCGGAGGAGCTCTTCGCCGACGACGCGGGGCTCACCAAGAGTATGCCGCTGCTGGAGAGGATGTCCGCGGCCAAAAAGGTGCAGACCTGCGACCTTTTGCTGGCGTATCTGAAGGAAAATCTGGAATTTATGATGCTCAACCGGGAGCAGTTCGCTGTTGCGAAGGAGCAGCTGGCCCTGTTGGTCCGCGCGCTGGACTCCTCCACCCGCCTCCTGTTCGCCCAGAACATCGCGGCGGTCAGCACGGACGACGGAAACAGCATGATAGAGCTGCTGTTCGACGTGTTCGAGAGCGATTTGATCGGGATGCTGGACCTCTCGGATCAAACCAGAAGGCTGATTGAGGAAAGCAAGTAATGGCGAATGATATTACCGCTCTGCTGAAGCGGATCAAAGCGTGTATCGCAGCCATAGAGGGCGGAGATTGCGGGGAGGCTCTGCTGGACGAGGTGCGGGCGGATTTTTTGGAGCTCATGGAGCTGCTCAAGCTCTTCCTGATCTCGGAGCGGGACAGCTATTATGGCTACTTTCTCATCAATATGCAGTTTAAAGTGAACTTTTTCGCCAATATAATTGCCGGAATTAAGCTGAACAGCTTCCCGCCGGTGTTTGAGTCCAACCCGCTGCTGCTCTGCGGGTTTACGCTGAAGGAGATTATCTTTACCGTTTGCCATGAGATCGACCATGTTCTGTTCAACCACCCGGCGGAGATGGTAAAAGCAAACCCGGACGGAGATCCGAGGACCTTTTATGAGTTTAACCTGGCCGCTGACGCGGCGGTCAACGACAGAATCAACCATGAAATCGCGGCGGAAAACCACAATTTCATGACGGCGCCGGAAGGGCTGATCACGTCACAGGCATTATCTCAGATGTTTCAGCTTAAAGCGGTCCGCCCGATGGAGAGCTATGCGTATTATTTTGCTTTAATCCACAAGAAGCGTCCCGATGGCAGCGCGGGTCAGAGTGCGGAGAACGCCGCGCCCGCAGCGGTTGAAGGCCAGATTGTCACCGCAAAAAGCTGCGGCGGACACGTTTTGGACCACGACTGGAATGTGGGTCAGGACGCCGAGGACGCCGAAGCGGCGGCAAGAGAACTGGTCAACGCCGCCGCCTCCATGATGAGCGCGGAGAGCCGCGGGCTGATGCCCGCCCACTTTACAAGCCAGATAGAGCTGCTGAACCGGCCTCCGGTACTCGCCTGGCAGGCGATTTTGAAAAAATATGTAGGCACTATTACGGCGAACAAACGGAGAACCAGGATGCGCCTCAACCGCCGGCAGCCGGAGCGGTTTGACCTGTCCGGCACAATGAGCGATAAGCTGTTGAAGCTCGTGGTGGCTGTTGACACCTCCGGGTCCATGGATGATGAAATGATTGCGGAGGTATTCAACGAAATTTTTGCAATCCTGGCCAAGCGCAGGCACGAGATTACGGTGATCGAATGTGACGCCGAGGTTCAGCGTGTTTACCGGGCAAGGACGCCGGCGGATATCAAGCGGAAGGTCGCCGGACGCGGCGGCACATGGTTCTCCCCGGTCATTGAGTATGTGAACAGCGACCGGTATTTCCGGGACGCGCTGCTGATCTATTTTACCGATGGATATGGTGAAACGGAGATCCCGCGCCCGAGGACCTATCGAAATATATGGGTGGTCTTTGGCGGGAGCGAAAATTTGTCTCTGCGGGAGCCCTATGGAGCGGTGCTGAATCTGCGGCCTGCGGAGTAAAATCTGCCCCCAAACAGGCCGTATTCCCCCGGCGGCGGAGGGCGGCGCAACAGGCACTTGACACAGCCGGCCTCCAGGTGTATAGTTAAATCAACGCTTTAATAAAATTTGGCCGGCCGGTGCTCCCATGCGGTCAGGCCGGGGGAACTATGAAGGTAAACTCGGAGATCAAGCAGCTCAACCGAATCCGCACGCTGCAATACATCCTCAACCACCGCAGTGTGTCCCGGCACGAAATTGCCGCCGACCTGGGCTTCAGCATGCCGACTGTCCTGCAGAATGTGACAGAGCTTATTGAGGCCGGCTTCATCTGCGAGTCCGGAAAATACGGCTCCACCGGCGGGCGGAAGGCGACCGTTCTCTCTATCCAGGAGGGGAAGCACTGTGTGGTGGGCGTGGAGGTCAGCAAGCAGCACCTGTGCCTGGTGATGGCCGACATGAGCCGGAGGATTCTGGATATGGTCCAGCACGAGCTGCCGTTCCAAAATACCTTGGAATATTATGTGAAGCTGGGATATCTGGTCCAGAGGTTCATTGATAAAAACAAGGTGGGAGCCGGCGGGGCATATACCCTGATGGGCGTCGGGTTTTCCCTGCCCGGAATCCTGGACCTCAACCAGGGGATGCTTGTCAAGTCCCACACCCTGGAGGTATCCAATGTGAGCCTGCTCCAGTTCTCCCGGAGTATCCCCTACGACACCTGCTTCGACAACGACGCCAACGCCGCCGCCTATGCCGAGGTGGAGGATGAGCAGCAGAACACCATCTACCTCTCCCTGAGCGACACGGTGGGGGGCGCCATGTACCTCAACGGCAACCTCTACCGGGGGGATAACTATAAGGGCGCGGAGTTCGGTCACATGGTCCTCGTCCCCAACGGCCGGCGCTGCTACTGCGGAAAGAAGGGCTGCCTGGACGCCTACTGCTCCGCCAAGGTCCTCCACCAGAACGCGCCCCTGGGGCTGAGCCAGTTTTTTGAGCGCCTGCAGCGGGGGGCGCCGGAGGCCGTAGGGCTGTGGGAGACCTATTTGAACAATCTGGCGCTGGCGGTGTCCAACCTGCGCATGGCGTATGACTGTAAAATTATCCTGGGCGGCGACGTGGGCGGAAATATGCCCGGCTATACCTACAAATTTGAGGAGAAGCTGCGGGAGTACAACAACTTCGACTACGACACCTCCTACATCCAGCTGGGCAAGTACCAGAGCGGAAGCGCGGCCATCGGCGCGGCGCAGCTGATGAGCAAGCAGTATATCGCGAAGCTGAGATTTTAAGATTGATATATGTCCGGCAGGAAGCCGGCCTCTCAAAACGAGGGGCCGGCTTTTTTCTGCCCACGCGGCGGCGAATACATTCTTTGAATAAAAACCCCCAAATAAAGGAAGAAAATTTGGGAAATCATCCAAAAATCGACTATATATTTTATCAGTTCCTACAACCTTTGCTTTCGTGACACAAAACTTCGATAAAACAATTGACAAAACAGATGAGTGGTGATATATTCAGTTTTACCAGATAATCTTTGGAAAAGCGACGCGATATCGGCAGGAGGTACAAAATATGTCAATTCATCAAAAGTCCGCAGACTACGATGTAGTGGTCGTGGGCGGCGGTCTGTCGGGGATGTGCGCGGCCATCGCCTCCGCCCGGGGAGGCGCGCGGACCGCCATTGTCCAGAACCGGTCCATGTTCGGCGGCAACGCCAGCTCCGAGATCAAGATGCACATTGTGGGCGCCAACTGCCACTCCTCCAAGCCGGACCTGCGGGAGACCGGCATTCTGGAGGAGATCCTGCTGGAGAACAAGCGCCGGAACCCCTACGCGTCCTTCTATGTGTTCGACACCATTCTGTGGGAGAAGATCCACACCCAGGAGAATCTGACCGCCTACCTGAACGCCAACGTGGACGATGTGGCGGTGGAGGACGGGAGGATCCGGGCCGTCGTCGCCCACCAGAGCTCCACGGAGACGGAGTGGACCCTCACCGGGAAGCTCTTCGTGGACGCCACGGGCCACGGCACCCTGGGGGTCATGGCCGGCGCGGCCAGCCGGATGGGCAGCGAGAGCCGCCATGAGTTTGACGAGCCCACCGCCCCCGAGGAGGCCAACACCGACACCATGGGCAGCAGCATCATGTTCATCGCCGCCGACCGGGGGGAGCCGGTGCCCTTCCAGCGGCCTGAGTGGGCCTACCGCTTCACGGAGGACGACCTCAAGTACCGCTCCCACGACACCGGCGTCACCGCCCACGCCGACGGCGGGGAGATTGTGGCCGCCGACGCGTCCAAGAACCAGCTGCCCCAGTTTGCCTGCGTGGACTCCGGCTACTGGTGGATCGAGCTGGGGGGCGACTACGAGGACATCATCGCCCAGGGCGAGGAGCTCCGGGACGAGCTGCTCCGGTGCCTCTACGGCGTGTGGGACCACCTGAAGAACCAGCGGGACCACGGCATCGGCAATTTCGACTTGGACTGGGTGGGCATCGTCCCCGGCTACCGGGAGAGCCGCCGGCTGGAGGGGGACTACATCCTCACGGAGAACGACATCCGCTCCAACCGGGTCTTCGAGGACGCGGTGGCCTACGGCGGGTGGCCCATGGACGTCCACGTCCGGGGCGGCATCCTGGACTTTGACGACTTCCCCTCCCACGTCTACAACTTCGAGGGCTGCTACACCATCCCCTACCGCTGCTACTGCAGCAGGGACGTGGCAAACCTGATGATGGCGGGCCGGGACATCAGCGCCTCTAAAATGGCCTTTAGCTCCGCCCGGGTTATGGGCACCTGCGCCGTGGGCGGTCAGGCGGTGGGCACGGCGGCGGCGCTGGCTGTCCGCAGCGGCTGCACCCCCCGGGAGGTGGGGGAGAAGCATATTGTCCGGCTTCAGCAGCAGCTCCTCAAGGACGACTGCTACATCCCCGGCTTCACCAACCGGGACGAGGAGGACCTGGCCCGGACCGCGGCCGTCTCCGCTACCAGCGAGAGCGGGCGGGGCGGAGCGGCGGAGGTCATCAACGGCGTGGCCCGGACCGTTGGGGACGCGGCCAACTGCTGGGAGTCCGCTCCCCTGGGGGAGGGCGGTGAGACCCTGACGCTCAGGCTCGCCCGGACCGCCCCCATTCGGGAGGTGCGCCTCACCTTTGACACCGACCTGAGCCACGAGATCATGCCCTCCATCACCCGCATCGTCCGGGAGCGGCAGGTCAAGGGCCTGCCCCGGGAGCTGGTGAAGGACTACGCCGTCTCCGTCTGGAGCGGCGGGGAGAAGGTCTGGGAGAAGCGGGTGGAGAACAACGGCCAGCGGCTGAACGTGCTCCGGACGGAGGGCGCCGCCGGCGACGAGGTCCGCGTCACCGTGCTGGGCACCCACGGCCTGGACAGAGCGAGAATCTATGAAGTTCGTATCTACTGATCTCTCCCGGGACCAGGATGAGCCCCTGGTTCTGGGATGGAAGAATCTGTTTACCACCCTCTGGCGGGAGATCTTCACCCTCATCCGGGCGAACCTGTGCTTTCTGCTCTTCTGCCTCCCCGTTGTCACCATTCCGCCCGCCCTCTGCGCCCTCCACGGTGTGTGCGTGGACGCCATCCGGGGGAAGCGCTGCCGGGTCATGCGCCTGTTTCTGGACGCCCTCCGGCGGCAGTTCCTCCCGTCCTGGGCGGTGGCGGCGGGGTTCGGGGC
>JAIEIQ010000220.1 GCA_029065305.1 Oscillospiraceae bacterium | reverse complement strand
GGACGGCCCGACGACGCCTCCGCCCCCAACTACTGGGTCCGGTTCAAGGACTACATCAAAAACGTGGCGTGCAGCGAGATCTACTCCACCTGGAAAACCGAGGCCATCAAGGCCAACGTCCTGGCCATTCTCTCCTTCACCCTCAACCGGGTGTACACCGAGTGGTACCGTGGGAAGGGCTACGACTTCACCATCACCAGCTCCACCGCCTTCGACCAGTCCTTCTCCTACGGGCGGACCATCTTTGAGGAGATCGGCGTGGTGGTGGACGACCTGTTCACCACCTATATCACCCGGGAGGGCATCTCCCAGCCCCTCTTCACCCAGTACTGCGACGGGCGGCGGGTCCAGTGCGGCGGGCTGAGCCAGTGGGGATCCCAGGCCCTGGGGGAGCAGGGCTGGGACGCGGTGAGCATCCTGCGCAAATACTACGGCTCCGACGTCTACCTTCAGAGCGCGGAGAAGGTGGAGGGGGTGCCCCTGTCCTACGGCGGCGAGGTGCTGACCCTGGGCAGCGAGGGGGAGGACGTGCGCATCATCCAGGGACAGCTCAACCGCATCTCCGGGAAGTTCCCCGCCATTCCCAAGGTGCCGGCGGACGGAATCTACGGCCCCGCCACCCAGGCGGCGGTGACGGAGTTTCAGAAGATCTTCCATCTGCCCCAGACCGGCAGCGTGGATTTCGCCGGATGGTACGAGATCTCCAACGTGTTCGTGGCGGTGACGGAAATGGCGTGAGATATCTGAGAGGGCTAAAAGGACCGGCGCATCCGCGCCGGTCCTTGCGTGTGCTCGGGGGAACCGCCGCAGGCTTTCCGCCGGTTCCGGAATTTTTCCCTTGAAAACAGGAAAGATTTACAGTATACTCTAATCAACACAGATTTCCCGAAAGGAGGCCGCTATGGGCACCGTCATCACATCCATTGACCGCCGCTCCCCGGCGGAGCGGGCCGGCGTCCGGGTGGGGGAACGGCTCCTGGCTATTGACAGCCGCCCGGTGGAGGACGTGCTGGACTACCGCTTCTTCGGCTACGACCCGGACCCGGAGCTGACCCTGGAGGCCCCGGACGGCGTCCGGAGGACGGTGCGGGTGGACAAGCCGGAGGGGGAGGATCTGGGCCTCAACTTTGAGACGTATCTCATGGATGAGCCCCGGCCCTGCTCCAACCACTGCCTGTTCTGTTTTGTGGACCAGATGGCCCCGGGGTGCCGGGAGACGCTGTACTTCAAGGACGACGATGCCCGGCTGAGCTTTCTCATGGGGAACTATATCACCCTGACCAACCTCTCCCCCCGGGAGGCCCAGCGGATCATCGACCTGCGCATCAGCCCCATCAACGTCTCCGTCCACGCCACGGACCCCAAGCTCCGGGCCGCTCTGCTGGGAAACAAGGCGGGGGGCGGGAGCCTGGAGATCATGCGGCGCTTCGGCGCGGCGGGGATCGTCATGAACGGGCAGATCGTCCTCTGCCCCGGCTGGAACGACGGGGACGCGCTCCAGCGGACCATGGAGGACATGGCGGCGTGGGGGTTTGCCAGCTGCTCGATTGTGCCGGTGGGGCTGACGAAATACCGGGAGGGGCTGGCGAAGCTCCGGCCCGTGGACCGGGAGACCGCCCGCGCGGTAATTGACCAGGTGGAGGCATACGGAAAACAGTGCCTGGAGCGGTTCGGGACCCGGATGTTCTTCTGTTCGGACGAGCTGTATATCCGGGCGGAACGGCCCCTGCCGGAGGAGGAATACTACGAGGAGTATGTACAGATTGAAAACGGCGTGGGGCTGCTGCGGAGCCTGATCTCCGAGTTCGAGGCCGGCCTGCGGCTGGAGGACGAACCCGTTGCCGCCAGCGCGTACACCATCGCCACCGGGGTGAGCGCCGCGCCGTTTCTGCGGGAGCTGGCGGAGAGGGCGGCGGAGAAAACCGGCGTCCAGGGACAGGTGATCGCCATTGAAAACAACTTCTTTGGCCCCACGGTGGATGTGGCGGGGCTGGTGGTCGGCGGGGATCTGATTGATCAGCTGAAGGGCCGGGCGCTGGGAGAGCGTCTGCTGATTCCCGTCAACATGCTGCGCCACGGCGGGGACGTGTTTCTGGACGACCTCCATGTGTCCGATGTAGAGCGGGCGCTGGGAGTGCCGGTGACGGTGGTGGAGCAGGACGGGTTTGATTTGCTGGACGCTATGCTGGGGCGGAAATAAATCGGGGAGGTTTGGCGGATGACAGTAACTGCTGCGGAATTTCATGCGAACTTTTCAAAATACCTCGAGCTCCTTTTGGGCGAGGATATTTTCATCACGCAGAACGGCAGAACCATCGCAAAGCTGGTGAAGCCCAACGTGAGCGCGGTGGACTCGCTCAGCGGCCTGCTGGCTGGAAAAGTCCCGGAGGATTTTGACGCAAAATCCCTGAGAGAGGAGCGGTTGGGCAGATATGCGGCTGATGATTGACACCAACATTTTCCTGGATGTGCTGATCCGGCGGGAGCCCTTCTACAAAAACTCCAAGTCTGTTCTGGACCTATGTGAGAGGAGAGCGGTTCTGGGGTTTCTCTCTGCGTCAAGTGTTACAGATATTTTTTATCTGATCCGGCGTCAGCTGCACAGTGTCGATACAGCCTATCAGGCTCTGGACTCCATTTTTAATATTGCTAAGGTGCTGACCGTTACAAACGAGGACGTTCTGAGCGCTTATGCGCAGCGCGCGGCTGATTTTGAGGACTGTCTTCTGGCAACGTGCGCCAAGTCTAACCGGTGTGATGCGATTGTGACCCGCAACAAAAAGGACTTTTTGTCCTTTGGAATTACACTGCTTCTGCCGGAGGAGCTGCTGGCTTTGTTCCCGGACAAGGTGAAATAAGGTTCTTAAAGCACCTCCATCATCAGCGCCACCCCCAGTCGGAAGCCCTCCCGGAACCAGTCGAGGTTGGAGGATATCAGGGTTTCGGACTGCCGGGCCTGGAGCTCTTCCACGGTATCGCCGCCCAAGCCTGGGAGGAGTTTGCCGAGGGCTTCCCCTTCCTTCCGGGTAGCCGCGCGGGTTTCCGGCGAGGGCTTGTACTGCTCTAAAAAATAGCCCATGTAGAGCTCTTCCAGTATGTCATTCATATTGACAACCTCCAAAAATTTTCTATAATGATATTATATCACCTAATTAGGTGATGTCAAGAGGAAATTTCTATTTATGTACGATTCTAAAGAAATTGCAGAGAGAATCAAACGACAAGCAAAGCAGAGGGGAAAAACCTTGCGGGAAGTTCTTACAGAGAGTGGATTAGGCATTAACACAGTCTCAAAAATCAGCAATGGTACCGATATATTAACTCTGAACTTCGCAAAGCTTGCGGATTGCTTGGATTGTTCCGTTGATTACCTTCTGGGCCGGACAGAGGATCCGGAGCTGCATCAAAAAGAAAGCATGGAGAAATAGTATGCCAAAACCCATTATAGCCATTGTAGGCCGGCCCAACGTGGGCAAATCCGCCCTGTTCAACAAGCTGATTGGCCGCCGCGTCTCCATTGTGGAGGACACCCCCGGCGTCACCCGGGACCGCATCTACGGCCAGTCCGATTGGAATGGCCGGAAGTTCACCCTCATCGACACCGGCGGCATCGAGCCCCGCACCGACAGCGAAATCCTCACCTTCATGCGGGAGCAGGCGGAGATCGCCATCGGCCATGCCGACGTCATTGTTTTTCTCACCGATATTAAAACCGGCCTCACCGCCTCCGACCAGGAGGTGGCAGGTATGCTCCAGAAGAGCGGCAAGCCCATCGTCCTGGCGGTGAACAAGATGGACTCCACCGGGACCGTGAACCCGGATTTCTATGAGTTCTACAACCTGGGCCTGGGGGACCCCATCGCCGTCTCCGCCGTCCACGGCCACGGCACCGGGGATCTGCTGGACGAGTGCGTGAAGTATTTTCCCCCGGAGGCCGGGGAGGACGAGGAGGACGACGCTGTTCAGGTCGCCATCATCGGCAAGCCCAACGTGGGCAAGTCCTCCCTGACCAACAAGATCCTGGGCCAGCAGCGCACCATCGTCAGCGGCGTGGCCGGTACCACCCGGGACGCCATCGACAGCTATTTTGAGAACGAGACGGGGAAATACGTCTTTATCGACACCGCCGGGATGCGGAAGAAGGCCAAGGTGGACGAGTCCATCGAGCGCTACAGCGTCCTCCGGGCCCAGATGGCCATTGAGCGCTCCGATGTGTGTCTCATCCTCATCGACGCCCAGGAGGGCGTCACCGAGCAGGACACCAAGGTGGCCGGCATGGCCCACGACGCCGGAAAGGCCAGCATTATCGTCGTCAACAAGTGGGATCTCATTGAGAAGGACGGCAAGACCATGGACCGGATGCGGGAGGATATCCGCCGGGACCTGGGCTATATGACCTACGCCCCCATTCTCTTCATCTCCGCCATGACCGGACAGCGGGTGGAGCGGCTCTTCGAGCTCATCCAGTATGTGAACAACCAGGCGGCCACCCGGATCACCACCGGGATGCTCAACTCCGTCCTGGCCGACGCCCAGACCAGGGTACAGCCCCCTACGGACAAGGGCCGGCGGCTGAAGATCTACTATATGACCCAGGCGGGGGTGAAGCCCC
>JAIEIQ010000022.1 GCA_029065305.1 Oscillospiraceae bacterium | reverse complement strand
CATAAACAGGCCCACCAGCAGGATGGTCGGCAGAATGTACGAGATCATGAACTCCAGAATGGGGCTCATCTCCGGCACATAGGGGTGGGTATAGTCCACCCCGTGCTCATCGAGCAGCTCGGTCAGGTCCGTGCCGTAGGCCCCCATCTGCATGGTGAAGAGCTTCACATCCTCCGGATAGGCCGCCTCCGTGCCGTCCTCGGCGGTCTCCTTGTAGACGAAGCCCTCCACCGGGGTGATCTCGATCATTCCGTCGGCAAAGACCACCTTCTCCACCTGGTCCGCCTTCACCATCTCCTTGAGCTGGCTGTACATGATCTCATGGGTGACAGCGGCGTTTTTGGTCTGCGCGCTCCAGGCGGAGAAGTAGTTCATCAGGATGGTCAGCCCCACCGTCCAGGCGATGAGGACGAAGAGGCCGTTGAGGCGCTTATTGTTTTTGTTATTGTTGTTCTGGTTGTTCTGATTGTTACGGTTGTCACTCATGGTTTTCTCCTTCTATCCCACCAGCGGGTGTACCCCCGCGGTCCGTCTATCCAGCATGGTAGCACAAAATCGGGGAAGTCACAAGAACTGCGTATAGATTTTCTGTGAAATTTCTGTGAATACCCCTTCCGCACAGGCCCCTATGTGTGCTATAATAGTTTGACATGTTTTCGATGTGAGGAGCAATTTGCATGAAAGAGAGAGAACAGCAGCCCGCCGAGACCCTGATTGAGGGCCGCAACGCGGTGGCGGAGGCCCTCCGGGCCGGACGGGCCATCGACAAGCTCTACGTAGCCAGGGGCGAGACCGACCGCACCCTCTCCCGCCTCATCGCCCAGGCCAAGGGGGTCGGTGTGGTGGTGGCGGAGGCGGACCGGCGGAAGCTGGACGCCATGAGCGAAACCCACAGCCACCAGGGTGTCATCGCCGTAGCCGCCGCCGCCGCGTACGCCTCTGTGGAGGATATGCTCCGCCTGGCGGAGGAGCGGGGGGAGGCGCCCCTGCTGGTGATCTGCGACGAGATTTCCGACCCCCACAACCTGGGGGCCGTCATCCGCACCGCCGAGTGCGTGGGGGCCCACGGCGTGATCATCCCCAAGCGCCGCAGCGCCGGGCTCACCGCCGTGGTCGCCAAGACCAGCGCCGGGGCGGTGAGCCACCTGCCGGTGGCCCGGGTGCCCAACCTGCCCGCCCTGCTGAAGGATTTGAAGAAGCGGAATATCTGGGTGTTCGGCGCCGCCGCCGGCGGCTCCGTCTCCCTGTGGGAGGCGGACTGGACACTCCCTGCCGCCGTGGTTATCGGCAGCGAGGGGGACGGCATGAGCCGCCTGGTGGAGGAGAGCTGCGACTTTCTGGTGCGCATCCCCATGAAGGGGCGGATCTCCTCCCTCAACGCGTCCGCCGCCGCCGCCGTGCTGCTCTATGAGGCTCTGCGGCAGAGGATGGCGGGATAAACGTCCCGGGGGTGTGGCCCCGGCAAAAGAAGGAATTGTATGACCGATAAAAACGACCAGATTCCATTTGAAAATGACAGCGGCCTGATGGACACCCAGCGGCTGCTTCTGGGGGTGGACCCGGAGAAGGGGCGGGATTACAGCCTGGATGACATCCTGGCCGAGTACAGCTCCTCCGCCAGGGCCCCCGCCCCGCCGGAGGAAGCGCCCGCGCCGGCACCGGCGGCGGAAGCCCCTCCGGCCCCGGAGCAGCCGGCGGAGGAGCCGGAGGCCGTTTCTCCGCCGGAGCCGGAGGAGGACAGTGGGCCGGAGGAGCAGGATCTCTCCGCATTCATCGGCACCCAGTGGATGGAGGCAGGGGCCTCCGGGGAGCAGCCGCCGGAGGAGGAGTCCCCCGTCACCATGGAGGACATCGTAGCCAGCACCGTGGACGCGGTGAAGGGCGACCAGGAGCGGGCCCGGGAGAAGTGGCGGCAGCGGCTGGAGAAGGCCCAGCGCAAGCGCGCCGCCCGCCGGGAGCCCTCCCCCCGCCAGAGCCTCCCGCCGGTGGAGGAGGAGCCCCCCGCCCAGGATGCCGCCGCCTGGCACCGCCGGCGGTACTTTGCCTGCCGGAGGAGCCTGATCCTCTCCGGGGCGGTGGTTCTGCTGCTGTGGATCCCCTGGGCGCTGGAGCGGATGGGGCGGACAGTGCCCTTTTTCAGCGCCAGCGCCGACAACGCCGCCATCTGCGTGCTTATCCCCCAGGCGATTGCCTGCGCCCTGGCCTGGCCCGTGTTCCGCGCGGCCCTGGAGGGCCTGCGGGAGGGGAGCGTCACTCTGGCCGGAACGGCGGCGCTGGCCAACCTTGTGACCATGCTTGACGAGATCACCCTCCTGCTCCTTGCCAACCGGCTGGAGGCCCCGCCTCTGGGGGGCGTGGCGGCTGTGTCCGCCGTGTTCGCCCTGTGGGGCCTCAAGGGATTTCACCGGGGCATGTGGGAGAGCTTCCGCACCGCCGCCCTGGGCCGGCCCGGCTGGGTGGCCGACGTCTGCCCCCACGGCACAGCCAAGGGCAAGGGCTCCCTGCTGGGTTTTTACACCCGTGCGTGTATGGAGGACACCGCCAGCCAGTGGCAGAGGCTGCTGCTGCCGGTGCTGTGCGCCGCGTCCCTGGTGTTCGCCCTCCTCTCCTCCGTCGGGCAGGGGCGGGGGCAGGACCTTCTGTGGTGCTGGTCGGTGACGCTGTGTGCCGCCGCCGGTCTGGCCTTCCCGCTGGCCTTCGCCGTGCCCTTCGGGCGGCTGGCGGCGCGGCTGGCGCGGGGAGGCGGCGCTGTGGCGGGCCACTACGGGGCCTCGGTGCTGGCCGCCGCCCGGCAGGTGGTGGCCTCCGACGGGGACCTGTTTCCCCCGGGCTGCGCGGGCCTGTCCGGTGTGAAGCTCTTCAGCGAGGAGCGGGGCCGTGCCCTCTCCTACGCCGCCGGACTGGCTACCCTGGGGGGCGGCCTCATGGGCCGTATCTTCGGGGACGCCGTCCAGCGGGAACACCTGTCCCCCCAGAGTGTGGACAACTTCCACATCCACGATGGCGGGGGCCTGGGGGGCATCATCCACGGGGAGACGGTGCTGCTGGGCCCGCCGGTGTTCATGCGGCGGCAGGCGGTGCGCCTGCCGGCCAGTATGCCCGCCAAGACCTGCGTGTGCCTGTCGGTGGACGGGGAGCTGACGGCGCTGTTCTCCATCAAGTACACCGCCGCGGAGCCGGTGGAGAGCGCCCTGCGCACCGCCGCACGGTCGGGCCTGCGGCTGCGGCTGGCTACCCGGGACGGAAATATTACGCCCAGGCTGCTGCGGACCCGCTTCGGCACGGACGCCGGGGCGGAGCTGCTGGAGCTGGAGGAGCGGCTGGCCCTCTCCGAGCCGGACCGGGAGGGGGGAGAGCCCAACGGCATCCTCTACCGGGAGGGGATCATCCATCTGGTGGAGCTGTCCGCCGGGAGCCGCCGGCTCTGCCAGACTGTGCGGGCCGGAAACCTGCTGAGCATCCTGGGCAGCGTGTGCGGGGTGCTGCTGGGGTTCTACCTCACCTTCTTGGGCAGCTTCGCCTCCCTCACGCCGGTGAACCTGCTGATCTATATGCTTCTGTGGGCCGCGCCCCTGTTCCCGCTGGTGTGGAGCGTGGATAAGGTGTGACGGCGGGCTGAAGAATATATTCCAAAACAAAACACAGCGGACGCCGCCGGGGAGGCAGCGTCCGCTGTAGTTTGCTTCGGTGTTCAGGAGAGGCCCGTGAACTGGCGGTTGTACCGGCCGTGGGCGATGGGCTTCCAGCGCTTGGTATCCTTAAACAGGGACACAATCTGGAGGGGAAGCCAGGAGGCCATAAAGATGGGGAAGAGCAGGATACTTTTCGTCATCCCCTCCAGGCTGTAGCCTCCCGTCAGGCACAGCAGCACCGCCAGAGCCATGCCGCCAGCCAGATACAGCCCGAAGCTGGCCAGGGCCACGCTCAGTGACAGCAGGTTCCCCGTCAGGGCCGCGGCCAGCAGGCCGGAGAGCAGCAGCAGTCCCGAGACGGCCTGGGCAAAGGGGGCGGCAAGAAACATGGTGCTGTCCCAGCGGAGCATGGGCCGGGGGCAATCCCTCCGCCACAGGGGGACCATCCCCTGCTTGGCCACCTGCATGATGCCGCTGCACCAGCGCTTGCGCTGGTGGAGGGAGACCAGGAAGCTGGTGGGCTCCTCGTCGTAGTTCACCGCCTCGGGCACCCACTCCACCCGGTATCCGGCCCCGGCCAGCTGGACGGCGAACTCCGCGTCCTCGGCGATGGTCCGGGTGTTCCAGCCGCCCAGCGTCTCCAGCACCTCCCGCCGGAGGGCGAAGCCGGTGCCGATGAGCTTGGCGGACAGGCCGCAGGCCGCTCTGGGCCGGTTCCAGATGAGATCGAAGCAGGCGTTGTAGAGGCCGTAGCACCCGGCCACTGCTCCGGCGGTGGGGTTGGCGGCTCTGGTCCGGGACTTGCAGACCATAGCCCCGGCGGCAAAGGCGTCGTTCATCCGGGCCAGGTAGTCGGGGGCCAGTGTGTTGTCCGCGTCAAAAACCACAAAGGCGTCATAGCCCTTGTCCATCAGCTGGGCGAAGGCCTGATGGAGGGCGTCCCCCTTGCCGGAGACCTTGCCCAGGCAGTGGATGACCCGGGCCCCTGCGGCCAGGGCGGCGGCTTCGGTGTTGTCGGTGCAGTTGTTGGGAATGACATACACGTCCCGGAGCTCCTCCGGGTAGTCCTGGTCCAGTACGCTGCGGACGAAGCCGCCGATGACGGCCTCCTCGTTCCGGGCGGCGGCCAGGACGGCGAAGCGGGTCTGCGGCCGGACCCGGGCCCGGCGCTTCCGCCGCCGCAGGGCAAAGACAGCCACGGCGGCGAAGTAGATGGTAAAGACCTTCAGGCACAGGGACAGAATGAACAGGACGGCTTCAATGGATTTCATAGCGGGTCCCTCCTCTGTTAGGGTGTTGGATTCTATGGATGCTATGATAGCAGAGAATCTTTAAGTTGAAAGCAGCGGAATCTTTAAGATATTTTTAATGTGCCTGTCTTAACCGTATCTTAAACAATCCCTGCCGCTGTTTTCCAGCCCCCTGGCGGAAAAATCCCCCGGACCACAGGGTCCGGGGGATTTTCGGGGAGATCTCTACAGCAGCATCAGCACCACACCGTAGATCACGCTGGCGGTTACGCCGAACACAATGACCGGCCCGGCCACGGTGAACATCTTCGCCGCCATGCCGGTAACGAGGCCCTCGCTCTTAAAGTCAATGGCCGGAGAGGCCACCGCGTTGGCAAAGCCGGTGATGGGCACCAAGGTCCCGGCGCCGCCGTACCGGGCCAGCTTGTTGTAGAGGTTCAGACCGGTCAGCAGTACGGAGAGAAACACCAGCGAGATGGAGGTGGCGGTCCCGGCGTCGGTTTTCTCCAGGCCCGCCGCCATCCAGAGCTCCATGATGATCTGTCCCAGCACGCAGATGACACCGCCGATGAGAAAGGCCAGAGCGCAGTCTTTGACAAGGGGGGACTGCTTGGCCCGGGCCTGGACATAGGCCTGATACTCCTGCTTGGTCATATCCATTTGACATCACTCCTTTGGCCTTAGTATGCCGGTTTGAGGGCCGGAATATGCGGCGGGGAGTTTCGCAAAAAATCTCAGTTACATTTCCCCTTTGACTGGCGAAGATTTCGAGAGCAAAATCCCTGGAAACCACTGATGCCGTAAGCGTTCAGCCTACGGCATTTTTTGTCAAGCGGGCGTCCGGAAAACCGAAAATGGGAGTGGTACGATGGATACAGGACCAATCAGACAGGAAGTGGACGCATTCCAGGCGGTGGTGAAGAGGCTGAGCGGGAAGGTCGGAGATGCCGGAGCACTGTGGTCCGATGCGAAGTTTGCGGAACTCTCCTCGGCGGTAAGTGTGATCGCCGACATGTCAAGGGATATTATGGTGGCCGGGGATGACTGCGATATCCGGAATGTCTTGGCGTGCCCATGAGAAGGCGGAGGAGATTACGGCGGAATGTCAGACGATGATCCGGCAGACAGCCAATTTTGTGGTACAGCTGGAGACGAAGATCAAGGTGCTCACGGGGCAGATTGAGCAGCTGGAGGCTGTGATCGCGCGGGATACGAATGAATTGAACGAGGTCAGCGAGCGTATCCCGAAGATGAACAGCGACCTGCGGCGGCTGGACAGCCAGGCGTCGGCCCTGCGGGCACAGCTGAACGAACTGTATTCCAGACGGACACAGTGCGAGGACGGGGACGCGAGGGGACAGGTTGATGAGCAGCTCGGCGCGGCGGAGTACCGGTTTGCTGTGGGGGACGTTCATTGCCTTCTTTGGGCTGCTCTCGAGCCTGTCAATCTGGCTTTGGACGAAGTTCTGCCTGCTGTTCCCGCGCTGGTCCATGCGGCAGAATGTGTTTGCGGCGGACGAGTACGCATATCAGATCGGGTTCGGGGACAGCCTGGCGAGGGTGCTGGACGAGCGCCTCTGCTCCCCGCCGGAGAGGGGACTATTGCAGGCGCTGTATGCGACCCATCCACACAGCGACGACAGAGTGGGCAGGCTTCAGGACCTGGGGGCGTCCTACTCAAGGTATGGCTATTAGCGGAGCTGAACGCTGCTTTTGCCATAATCTGACGAAAGAACAGCCAGGATCTTACTCGAATTCCCCTTGACACGCACCACAGCCGAAGCTATACTATGTGATACAGCAACGAATTGGATTTCACTGATAGGCTTATCGCTGTACCCTAGGCACTTTTGTGTCTGGGGTAAAAATTTGCAGCGATGGCTCACACAAAACAGACAAAGCTGTAAAACGGAGGAATGGACATGAACAAACGGTACAAGATCTTGTTAGGGCTGCTGCTGCCGCTGCTTCTGCTGTACGGCTGCGGCGTGGACGGCGGTGAACTCGCAGTCGGGACCGCCCCCAAAGCGCAGCCATCGGCCGGAACCGCTCCCGAGGAGAAGCCGTCCGCACAGGAAGAGCCGCCCTCAGAGGAGGAGCCCGACCCTATCTACATCACCTTTGACGGAACCGACCTGGAGGGCAACGCGGTCTCACAGGAGATCTTCACCCAGTCCAAGCTCACCATGGTCAACGTCTGGGCGACCTACTGCAATCCCTGCCTGCGGGAGATGCCGGGCCTTGGGGAGCTGGCGGCGGAATACGACCCGTCGGAGTTCCAGCTCATCGGCATTGTCAGCGATGTGCGGGAGGGCGAGGACCTGTCGCTTGTGGAGAGCCTGGTCCAGGAAACCGGAGCGGACTATCCCCACCTGCTGGCCAACGACTCCATCGGCCAGGCGATCCTGTCCAGCGTGAGCGGCGTACCGACCACCTTCTTCTTTGATGGAGAGGGGGCATATCTGGGCGGCGTTGTCGGTGCTGCGGAAAAGTCGGACTGGGAGGAGCTGATTCATGAGCTTCTGGAGGAATAGCAGCCGGTACGCCTGGGCGGGGGGCGCTTTGGCCGGGGTCCTCTTTCTGGGGCTGGGAGCCGCGCAGGGTCAGTTTGACGTCATATGGAGAAAGGCAGTGATGATCTGCCTGGAGTGTATCGGGATTGGGTGAGGTATGAAAAAATTTCGGCTGACAGCGCAGCTGCTCTATACCATCGTGACAAACGGATATCTGTACGGCTTTCTGAGCGGCAAGATCTACAAGGGCAATCTGAAATACGCCTGCGTCCCCGGCCTCAACTGCTACTCCTGCCCCGGGGCCGTGGCCGCCTGTCCCATTGGAGCCCTGCAGGCACTGCTGAACCAGAAGGGCTTTCAGGTCCCCTTCGCCGCGCTGGGCTTCTTTTTCCTGTTTGGAAGCGTACTTGGCCGCTTTGTCTGCGGCTGGCTGTGCCCCTTTGGGCTTGTTCAGGACCTTCTGTACAAGATTCCCCTGTTCAAAAAGAGGAAGCGGCTGCCCTTCCACCGCGTTCTGAAATACGGAAAGTACGCGGTGCTGATTCTTCTGGTATGCGTCGGCTCCATGTTTCTGTTCGGAGGCTTCGCCAAGGTCCCGGCCTTCTGTAAATACCTCTGCCCCTCCGGCACGCTGCTGGGGGCCCTCCCCCTGCTGGGCGCAAACGAGGCCCTGCGGAGTCAGGCCGGCGGGCTGTTTCTCTGGAAGCTGGGAATACTGCTTGCGGTTATCCTGCTGTCCATCAAGGTCTTTCGGCCCTTCTGCCAGTACCTGTGTCCTCTGGGGGCGATTTACGGCTGGTTCAACCGCTTCAGCCTGGTACAGCTGCACTGGGATCGGGAGCGCTGCGTTGGATGCGGGGCCTGCGAAAAAGCCTGCCCTGCGGCGCTGTCCTTACAGGAAATTTCCCGTTCCCCGGAGTGCATCCGCTGCGGCAAATGCGCGGAGGCCTGCCCCAAGGACTGCCTGCGTTTCACAGCCCGTCCCGGATTTAAATCCACGGAGTCACAGTCATCCTAACCCCCTCCGGGGCGCGGGGGCCTGCCGCCGGCGGACGAGCTGCCTGATATGCAAGATATTCAAATGCCGGACGGAATTTATCCGCCCGGCATTTTTGCCCTTCAAGCATATTCATGGATTGAGGTGATGTTATTTGAAAAGTTTACAGCTTGTCCGTCTTGTTAAGCCGGCGCATCGCCTTCCTGAACTGCATAGCGAAGAGAATCACCGTAAACGTGACAGCCAGCGTATCGGCAACCGGCTCCGCCAGATAGATCGCCCGCACCTTGTCCTCAAAAAGATGGGGCATGATGTAGATCAGCGGGATCAGCAGCACGAATTTCCGCACAACCGCCACAATAATCGAGCACGGCGCGTTGCCCAGGGACACAAATGTCATCTGACACGCGATCTGAATCCCCATCAGCAGATTCACCGCGCAGTAGACCCGCAGGGCGGCGGCGGTGAAGTCCAGCCACGCGATATTTACGATGAATATCTTGGCGAAAAACCTGGGGAACAGCATAATCATTCCCCACGCCAGCGTGGAGCAGAACAGGCAGGACAACAGCAGCAGCGCGTACGCCTTTTTGACCCGCTCCGCGTTTCTCGCACCGAAGTTGTAGCTGATGATGGGCTGCGCCCCCTGTCCGATCCCCTGGAGGGGCAGCATACTGAACTGCATCACGCTGGTGAGGATTGTCATCGCGCCTACGGCGATATCCCCGCCGTACCGGAGAAGGGAGGCGTTGAAGCAGACGGAGATCACGCTCTCGCTGGCCTGCATGATGAAGGTAGCCGCGCCCAGGGAGAGGCAGGGCAGAATGATCCTGGGATCGATTTTCACGCAGCGCCGCCTCAGCCGCAGCTTGGACTTCCTCCCGCACAGAAACGCAATGACCCACACGCAGGACACGCCCTGGGACAAAATCGTGGCCAGAGCCGCGCCGCTGACGCCCATACGGAGGCCGAAAATAAAAAGAGGGTCCAGGATGATGTTGCACACAGCTCCGATGAGCACGGTAGCCATTCCCGTCTTGGCGAAGCCCTGGGCGGTAATAAAGGCGTTCATACCCAACGTCAGCTGGACAAATATGGTACCGGCGGCGTAGATGTTCATATAGCTGACGGCGTATTCAATAGTGTTCTCACTGCACCCGAAGGCCATCAGAAAATCCCGGTTCCACACCAGCAGAACGGCGGTCAGAAGGGTGGAAACCACCAGCTGCGCTGTGAAGCACCCGCCCAGGATGTTTTCCGCCGCCTCCGTATTCCCCTCTCCCATGGAGATGGAGGCCCGCGGCGCGCCGCCGGAGCTGATGAGGGCCGCGAAGGCGCTGACCACCATGATGATGGGCAGGCACACCCCGACGCCTGTCAGGGCCAGCTCCCCCTCTCCCGGCATGTGGCCGATGTACACGCGGTCGATGATGTTGTAGAGCAGATTCACGAGCTGGGCGATAACGGATGGAATAGCCAGCCGGAACAGCAGCCTGCCCACCGGCTCCGTGCCCAGAAATTCCTTGTTTGTATCCATGTTGTCCGGCCTCCTTTTGATATTTGGCTGCTTTGCGGGCCGGCCTATGTCGCGTCGATCTGCTCCGCGTAGATATCCAGCGCGATGCGCTCCGCCAGCGCCGGCTGCACGCCGTCCCGAGTGACGCTGAGCCCGGCGGCGTAGGTTGCGAATTTGATGGAGGGCACGATGCCGTGTCCCTCGCTGAGGTAGACAGCGAGGGCGCTGATAAAAGCGTCCCCCGCCCCCGTGGCGTCCACGGCGGGGAAGTCCGCCGCCGGAAAGAATCGCTTGAGTTCCGGGCTGTGGAGATAGCAGCCCCTGTCCCCCAGGGTGACAATGACGTTCCGCGCCCCCCGGCCGGACAGCCGGGCGGCCTTCTCCTCCACCGGCAGCGCCTCCGCTATCTGGAGCTCCAGCTCTTTTTCGTTCAAAATCAGATAGGTGATCCG
>JAIEIQ010000219.1 GCA_029065305.1 Oscillospiraceae bacterium | reverse complement strand
TCTGTGGAGAGGGCCCTGGACGCGTTCGCGGAACATCCGGACAAAATCGTGGCCCTGGCCCACGGGGGGCGGCGGGGGAACCCCTGCGTCTTTCCCGCCGATCTCTTCCCGGAGCTGCTGGAGCTGGAGGGGGACACCGGGGGGAGCGCCGTCATCCACCGCCATGGGGACCGCCTCCTCCTGCTGGAGACGCCGGCGGAGGAGCTGGCGGATGTGGATACGCCGGACCAGATTCCGGAAATTTGATGTTGAAATCCCCCCGGCTATCCTCTATACTGGTGGTATTACCAACAGGAGGTTTTCTCCCATGGCTACATTTACTGTCAACGGTCAGACCGTGACCACCGAGAAAAAGCAAAAGCTCCTCCGCTTCCTGCGGGACGAGCTCCGCCTCACCTCCGCCAAGGACGGGTGCAGCGAGGGGGCCTGCGGCACCTGCACCGTTCTGGTGGACGGCAAAGCCGTCCGGGCCTGTGTCCTCACCACCGACAAGCTGGACGGGAAGAAGGTCCTCACCGTGGAGGGCCTGTCCGGCTTTGAGAAGGCCGCGTATACCTACGCCTTCGGCGAGGCGGGGGCGGTCCAGTGCGGCTTCTGTATCCCGGGCATGGTTATGGCGGCCAAGGGCCTGCTGGACGTGAACCCGGACCCCACCGAGGAGGAGATCCGCTTCGCCCTGCGCAACAATATCTGCCGGTGTACGGGCTACGTGAAGATTGTGGAGGGTGTGCGGCAGACCGCCGCCATTCTCCGCACGGGACGCCTGCCCGAGGATGCCGGACAGCGGGAGTGGACCGTCGGCGCGCCGGTCCACCGGGTGGATGTGGCCGAGAAGGTCCAGGGCACCGGCCTCTACCCGGACGACATGTATATGGAGGGCATGATCTACGCCTCCGCCGTCCGCGCCGCCTATCCCAGGGCCATTGTCAAGGCCATCCACACTGAGGAGGCGAAGGCCCTGCCCGGCGTGGTGGGGGTGTTCACGGCGGCGGACATCCCCGGGAGCAACAAGGTGGGCCACCTGATGAAGGACTGGGACACCATGATCGCCGAGGGCTCCATGACCCACTATCTGGGGGACGCCATCTGCCTGGTGGCGGCGGAAACCCAGGAGATTCTGGAGGAGGCCAAGAAGCTGGTCCGGGTGGACTACGAGGTCCTCCCCCCGGTCCGCTCCCCGGCGGAGGCCATGGCCGAGGGTGCGCCCCTGGTCCACAGCTCCGGCAACCTCCTGGCCCACAAGCACATCCAGCGAGGGGATGCCGCCGGGGCTATTGCCAAATCCGCCCACGTTATCACCCGGACCTTCACCACCCCCTACACGGAGCACGCCTTTTTGGAGCCGGAGTGCGCCGTGGCCTATCCCGACGGAGACGGGGTGATGATCCTCTCCACGGACCAGGGCGCCTACGACACCCAGCACGAGACGGCCCCCATGCTGGGCCTGCCGGCGGAGAAGGTGAAGGTGAAAAACCTGCTGGTGGGCGGCGGCTTCGGCGGCAAGGAGGATGTGACCGTCCAGCACCACGCCGCCCTGGCGGCCTATCTCACCAAGCGGCCCGTCAAGTGCAGGCTCACCCGGGCGGAGAGCCTGCTCATCCACCCCAAGCGCCACCCCATGGAGATGGAATTTACCCTGGGTTGTGACGAACAGGGGAATATACAGGGCGTCATCGCCAAGGTGACGGCGGATACCGGGGCCTACGCCTCCCTGGGAGGACCGGTGCTGGAGCGGGCCTGCACCCACGCCTCGGGGCCCTACCACTACGAGAATTTCGCCATTGACGGCTATGCGTGGTACACCAATAATCCCCCCGCCGGGGCCTTCCGGGGCTTCGGCGTGACCCAGACCTGCTTTGCCATTGAGAGCCTTCTGAGCGAGATGGCGGACATTGTGGGGATCTCCTCCTGGGAGATCCGGCACCGCAACGCCATCCGCCCCGGGGAGACACTGCCCAACGGCCAGATTGTGGGGCCGGAGACGGGCCTTGTGGAGACGCTGGAGGCGGTAAAGCCCTATTTTGACGCGGGGAAGTACGTGGGCATCGCCTGCGCCATGAAGAACGCCGGCGTGGGCGTGGGCCTGCCGGACACCGGGCGGTGCCGTCTGGTGGTGGAGGGCGGGAAGCTCCACATCCAGGCCGGGGCCTCCTGCATCGGCCAGGGGCTGGGGACAGTGCTGACCCAGATGTGCTGCGGCGAGCTGGGGCTGAGGCCCGGGGAGGTGGTCTATGAGCGGGCCAACACCTTCGAGGCCCCGGACTCCGGCACCACCTCCGGCTCCCGGCAGACGCTGATCACCGGCGAGGCCTGCCGCCGGGCCTGCCAGGATTTGAAGAGGGCCCTGGAGGGGAGAATACTCTCCGACCTGAACGGGACCGAGTATTACGGCGAGTATCTGGCCAAGACCGACCCGCTGGGGGCGGATGTGCCCAATCCCGTGAGCCACGTGGCCTACGGCTACGCCACCCAGGTGTGCGTGCTGGGGGAGGACGGACGGATGGAGCGGATGATCGCCGCCCACGATGTGGGCAGGGCGGTGAACCCCGTGTCCTGCGAGGGGCAGATCGAGGGCGGTGTGGTTATGAGCATGGGCTTCGCCCTGACAGAGCAGTACCCGGTGGAGGACTGCAAACCCACCGCCAAGTTCGGCACCCTGGGGCTGTTCAAGGCCAATCAGGTGCCGGAGATCAAGGCCATTGTGGTGGAGAAGCCCGGGCTGGACGTGGCCTGCGGAGCCATCGGCATCGGGGAGATCACCTCCATTCCCACCGCCCCGGCCATTGCCGAGGCCTACTGCCGGTACGACGGGCGGCGGCGGACCAGCCTGCCCCTGGAGGGGACGCCCTACAGCAGAAAGAAAAAGGAAGATAAGGGAGGACGGAACATATGAAACGGTTAGGCTTTGGCATGATGCGCCTGCCCATGCCGGACCCCAAGGTCCAGGGCGTGGTGGACAGGGAGGCGGTGTGCAGGATGGTGGACACCTTTCTGGAGCGGGGCTTCACCTACTTTGACACGGCCTATATGTACCACGACGGCCAGAGCGAGCGCATTATCCGGGACTGCCTGGTGGGCCGCCACCCCCGGGAGCGCTTTACGCTGACGGATAAGCTGCCGCTGACGCTGCTCAAGGACAAGACGGCGGAGGATCAGGTGCGGATCTTCGCGGAGCAGTATGAAAAGGCCGGGGTGGACTACTTCGACTGGTATTTTCTCCACAACCTGAACGCGGACAGCTACGAGACGGCCAAGCGGCTGGACAGCTTCCGCTTCCTCCGGGAGCGGCAGGCGGAGGGGAAATTCCGCCGCCTGGGCTTCTCCTTCCACGACAAGGCGGAGGTGCTGGACCGGATTCTGACGGACCACCCGGAGGTGGAGCTGGTGCAGCTCCAGCTCAACTACCTGGACTGGGAGGACGGCGGCGTCCAGTCCCGGCTGTGCTACGAGACGGCGGTGAAGCACGGCAAGCCGGTGGCGGTGATGGAGCCGGTGAAGGGCGGGCGGCTGGCAAAGCTGCCGGAGGAGGCGGCCAAGGTGTTGGCGGAGGTCCATCCGGACTGGTCCCCGGCCCGGTGGGCCATTCGGTTTGCCGCCAGCCTGGAGCATGTGATGGTGGTCCTCAGCGGGATGTCCACTATGGAGCAGCTGGAGGAGAACACCGGGATGATGGAGAATCCGGAGCCCCTGGGACAGGTGGAGCTGGACGCTCTGGCGAGGGCGGCGGAGATCATCGCCGCCATTCCGGCCATTGCCTGCACCGGGTGCCGGTACTGCGTGGAGGGGTGCCCCCAGGGGATCCCCATTCCGGAGTATTTCTCCCTCTACAACGCGGAGCAGCTGGGGCTGCGGCAGAGCGGGGCTTCGACGCAGAGGGAGCGCTATCGGGCTCTGGCGGAATCCGCCGCCCCGGCGGGGGAGTGTATGGTCTGCCGCAAGTGCGAGGACGCCTGCCCCCAGCACCTTCCGATTACGGACTGGCTGCGGAGAACTGCCCGGGAGTTTGAATAGCGATCCAAAACGGCGCGCCGCGATTTCGCGGTGCGCCGTCTATGTACGGATATGTCAGGCGTTCTTGGCTTCCTCGGGGACGGTGAAGTCGGTGGCGTTGTCCAGATTGGAGACGGTCATGGTGATGAGCATCTTGTCATAGGTCAGGGAGTCCCCGCCCTCCACGCTCTCCGCCAGCTTGGTGAACAGGCTCTGCATGGTGCCGGTCATATCCATCTCATAGCGCACGGGGCAGTAGTCCGCCTTGGAGATCCACATGCTCACGGTGATGGCGTCCAGGCCGTTCATCAGCTCCTCGGTCTGCTCGGCGGTCAGGCCCAGGGAGCTCAGGGAATCCAGAGCGCTGGAGCTCTCCAGGACCTCCCGCAGCTCCGCGCCCTCCACGGTGCCGGTGTACTTATAGGCCTCCACGCCGTCCACGGTCTCCTCGCCGCTCTGGGCAAAGTTGGAGGTGCTGTCCACATAGCCCTCCAGGGTGCCGCTCAGATCGTAGCCAGAGATATCCGCCTCGGTGCCCTCCTGGGCATACCAGGTGGTGCCGTCATAGAGGTACATCATCATTTTACCCTCGTCGTTGGTGTCCGCGTAGATGGACATCGCCTGGGAGCCCAGCTCGCCCATGTCCATCTCCACCTCCACCTGCATCTTCAGGGGGTCGGTGAACATGCTCATGGCCATCATGGTGGTGGTTTCCATGCTCTGGCCGCTGGCGGTCATATCCATCTCCATGACCATGGCGGCGTCCATGCTCTTGGCGGCGGCCATGACCTTCCGGGCCTCCTCCAGGGGATCGGCCTGGGCCGCGGGCTCCTTGGTGTCTCCGGCGGGATCCTTGGCTCCATCCTTGTTCTCGTCCCCGCCGCCGCAGGCGGCCAGCGTCAGAACCATCGCAAGGGCAAGCAGCATCGCAAACAGACGATTTTTCCTTTTCATCAAATCATTCCTCCACATTTACTACAAAATAAATAGTTGGCAGTGCCGACGACTATGATACCACCGTCTTCTTTGCATTTCAATGGTCACTGTGCTTAATTTTCCGTTAAATTTCCAGGGATATTTGCCCAATTTCTCCGCATCCAAAGCAGCGTAGCCGGATATGGCCGGGCAGAGCCCGGCGGGGAAGATCTCCGAGAGGGAACAAGCCGTCATTTTCAACAAAATCGACCGGCGGCACGCGATTTGCATTTTCCCGCAAAACGGTATATAATAGCAGCGCGCTCCTGCTATGGGCGTCAAATCCAAGGAAAAAGGAAGACTATGACATTTCATGAACTAAACCTGCTGCCCGCTCTGGTGCGGGCGGTGGACGAGATGGGGTACGAGGAGCCCTCCCCCATCCAGGCCGCAGCCATCCCCCCGGTGCTCCGGGGCCGGGACCTCATCGGCTGCGCTCAGACCGGCACCGGCAAGACTGCCGCCTTTGCCATCCCCATTCTCCAGCACCTGGAGGGGCGGATCAACCGGAGCCACCGGCCCATTCGGGCCCTCATCCTCACCCCGACCCGGGAGCTGGCCCTCCAGATCAAGGAGAATTTCGACCTCTACGGCAAGCATCTGCTCATCCGGAATACGGTCATCTTCGGCGGCGTGGGCCAGGGCCCCCAGGTGGAGGCCCTTCAAAGGGGCGTGGATGTGCTGGTAGCCACCCCGGGACGGCTCAACGACCTGTGCAATCAGGGCTTCATCGATTTGAAGGGCATCGAAACCTTCGTACTGGACGAGGCGGACCGGATGCTGGACATGGGCTTTATCCACGACGTGCGCAAGGTCATCGACCGCCTGCCCGTCCGGCGGCAGACCCTCCTCTTCTCCGCCACCATGCCCCAGGAGATTGCCGAGCTGTCCAAGAAGATCCTCCGGGACCCGGTGCGGGTGGAGGTGGCGCCCCAGTCCTCCACCGTGGAGGCCATCGACCAGATCCTCTACAAAATTGACAAGGGGAACAAGAAGTATCTGCTCCAGGAGCTGCTGAAAAACAACGGCTGGGACAGCGTTCTGGTGTTCACCAATACCAAGCACGGGGCCGACCGGGTGGTCAAGGAGCTGGCAAGGGCGGACATCCCCGCCATGGCTATCCATGGCAACAAGGGCCAGAGCGCCCGCGTGCGGGCTCTGGAGAGCTTCAAGAGCGGGGAGATCCGGGTCCTGGTGGCCACGGACATCGCCGCCCGGGGCATTGACGTGAATGAGCTGGCCTGCGTCATCAACTATGAGCTTCCCAATGTGCCGGAGACCTACGTCCACCGCATCGGGCGCACAGGCCGGGCCGGACGCAGCGGCATCGCCGTCAGCTTCTGCAACTTTGACGAGCTGGCCTACCTCAAGGACATCGAGAAGCTGACCAGGCGGCATATCCCGGTGGTGGAGAACCACCCCTGGCCTATGGAGATCTT
>JAIEIQ010000218.1 GCA_029065305.1 Oscillospiraceae bacterium | reverse complement strand
TCCGCCTCCACGTTCAGCACCACCGCCACGGTGGGGAAGAAGTGGAGGAAGCTGTTGCAGTACTCGCAGGACTCCAGAATAATGGTGTCCCCCTTCCCCACCCGGTAGCCGCTGTGGAGCATGGGCAGGGTGCCGCCGATCATCACCGTGGGGTCCGCCTGAGCGGCCATGAAGATGTGGGTGGTCATGGAGGTGGTGGTGGTTTTGCCGTGGGTGCCGGCGATGCACACGGCGTTCTCATAGCGCCGCATGATGGCCCCCCAGGCCTCCGCCCGCTCAAAGACCGGGATGCCCGAGGCCCGGGCGGCGGCGATCTCCGGGTTGTCGTCATGGATGGCGGCGGTGCGGATGACGAACTCCGCCCCGGCGATGCCGCTGGCCTCGTGGCCCACGTGGACGGAGATGCCCATGGAGCGCAGGCGCTCCACCGCGGTGCTGTCGGACTGGTCGCTGCCCTGGACGGACAGGCCCATGCCGTGGAGCACCTCGGCCAGAGGGCTCATGGACACGCCGCCGATGCCCGCCAGGTGGACCCTGCGGCCGGGGGCGATGTAGTGCTGAATTTTTGTCTCAGTATGGGTCATTGGAACCCTCCCAAACGGCGGTCAGCCGGTATTTGCATTTTTCGCGGAAATATATTATACTATATCTGCCATTTTTACGCAACTAGTTTCTGTTCATACTATGTCTGTTTTTCAGAGAAAATAATCAGGCGGGACACTTTTACTTTTCAGGAGGGACGGGATGGGCCAGGCGGTGAGAATACCGGAGCCGGTGCGGGCGGTGCTGGCGCGGCTGGAGGAGGCGGGATATGAGGCGTGGTGCGTGGGCGGCGCGGCCCGGGACGCCCTGCTGGGCAGGGAGGCGTCGGACTGGGATGTGGCCACTGGCGCGCGGCCCGAAACGGTGATGGAGCTCTTCGGTCCGGACGCACTGCCCACGGGCCTCCAGCACGGCACTGTCACGGTCAGGACGGCGGGGACCGGCGTGGAGGTGACCACCTTCCGCCGGGACGGGGACTACCTGGACAACCGCCACCCGGACCATGTGGAATTCACCGGGTCCCTGCGGGAGGACCTGAGCCGCCGGGACTTCACCGTCAACGCCATCGCCTTGAACCTGCGGGGGGAGCTGGCGGACCCCTTCGGGGGCCGGGCGGATCTGGCGGCGGGCATCCTACGGGCGGTGGGGAGGCCGGAGGACCGGTTCCGGGAGGATGGGCTCCGGATCATGCGGGGGCTGCGCTTCGCGTCCAGGCTGGGGTTCGCCATAGAGCCGGAGACGGACGGTGCCCTCCGCCGGTGCGCCCCCCTGCTGGAGCGCATCGCCCCGGAGCGCCTGCGGGAGGAGACCACGGGCCTGCTGTGCGGGCGGTACGCGGAGCGGATCCTGCTGGAATATCCGGAGGTGCTGGGGGTGTTTCTGCCGGAGATCCTGCCCTGCGTGGGCTTCCAGCAGCGCAACAAGCACCACTGCTTCGACGTGTGGGCCCACACCGCCCGGTCCGTGGGGGAGGTGAAGCCCCTGCCCGTCCTCCGCTGGACCATGCTGCTCCACGACCTGGGCAAACCGGACTGCTTCACCCTGGGGGACAACGGCCAGGGCCACTTCTACGGCCACTGGCGGGTCAGCGTGGAGAAGGGGGCGGCGATTCTGGACCGCCTGCGCTTCGATAACCGGAGCAGGAAAACCATCCTCACCCTGGTGGACCGCCACGACACGGAGCTGCCGCTGGAGGAGAAGACGGTCCGCCGCCGCCTGCGGCAGCTGGGGGAGGAGACGCTGCGGCTGCTGCTGGAGGTGAAGCGGGCGGACAACCTGGCCCAGGCCCCGGCCTACCAGGACCGCCAGAGGACCATCGGCCAGTGGGAGGACCTGCTGAACCTGGTGCTGGCGGAGGAGAGCTGCTTTTCCCTCCGGCAGCTGGCGGTAAAGGGCGGAGATCTGACGGCGCTGGGGATCTCCGGCCCCCGGGTGGGGGAGGTGCTGGAGGCCCTGCTGGACCAGGTGGTGGACGGAGATCTGCCCAACGACAGGGGAATGCTGCTGGAGTACGCCAGGGAGGTGCTGCTGTGACGTATTATATTGGGACCCACGTGTCCTCCTCCGGGGGATTTGAGCGGATGGCGAAAACGGCCATTGGAATCGGGGCCAACACCCTCCAGTGCTTTGTCCGGAACCCCCGGGGGTCCCGGGCCAAGGCCGTGGACCCGGCGGATCTGGCAAAGTGCCGGGCTCTGCTGGAGGAGCACGGCTTCGGGCCTGTCATCGCCCATGCCCCCTACATCATGAACCCCTGCTCCAAGGACGAGGGGATCCGGAATCTGGCGGCGGAGATGATGGCCGGGGATCTGGCGCTGATGGAGCACCTGCCCGGAAACTACTACAACTTCCACCCCGGCAGCCACGTGGGTCAGGGGGCGGAGGCCGGGATCAAGCTGATCGCGGACATGCTCAACCGGGTGATCCAGCCGGAGCAGAAAACGGTGGTCCTGCTGGAGACCATGGCCGGAAAGGGCAGCGAGGTCGGCGGGACCTTCCAGGAGCTGCGGGATGTCTTGGATCTGGTGGACTGCCAGGACAAGGTGGGGGTCTGCCTGGACACCTGCCATGTCTCCGACGGGGGATACGATATTGCCGGCAATCTGGAGGGCGTTTTGGAGGAGTTCGACCGGGTCATCGGCCTGGACCGCCTGCTGGCGGTCCACATCAACGACAGCATGAACCCCCTGGGAGCCCGGAAGGACCGCCACGCCAAGATCGGCGAGGGGACCATCGGCACGGAGGCCATTGTCCGGATCATCCGCCACCCCAGGCTGTGCCGTCTGCCCTTCGTGCTGGAGACTCCAGAGGACGACGCCGGACACGGCGCGGAGATCCGGATGCTGCGGGCGCGGCTGGAATCGGACGCTTGACAACCGCCGCCATCCGTGCTACACTATACCCGACTACTATTTAATAAACAGTAGTATCGCGCAGTAGAAAGGATGGTCGATATGAAACTGCGGGCAGAACCGTCCACCCGGCAGGGCTGGCTGGACAGGCTGGGGCGGCGGCTGGTGTGGTACCTGCCGGAGCGGCAGGTGATGGAAATTCTGACGGACTATCAGGAGCAGTTTGAGGCGGGCACGGAGCGGGGCCGGACGGAGCAGGAGGCTCTGGAGGCCATAGGCCGCCCCGCCGACGCGGCGGCGGAGCTGCTGGAGGGAGAGCCCACCGCCCGGTTCGCCCGGCTGCGGACCAGCTTGACCTGGGGCGGCGTTCTGGCGCTGTGCTTCGCCTTTCTGTGGGTGAGCATGGTCAACGCCGCCTATACCAACCAGATCACCTGGGTGGGAGTCTATGTGTTCATCCCCACAGCGGCGGCAGTGGCGTTTATGCTCCTGCGGGGGCCGGCAAGAGTGGCGCTGGAGCGGGCTTTTCCGCCGGAGCGGACGCCCTCCCCTGTGCTCGTGTACTATGTGCCCTTTGTGCTGATGGTGCTCTTTGAGGCGGCGGAGCAGATCCTGGCGCTGCTGGCGGAAAACGGCAGGCTGGGTACCTTCAACGGGAATATCGGGGAGTTGAATACCTGGTTTATCCTGGAACTGGAGCTGGTTTTCTTCGCCCTGCTGGTCTGGCTGGTGTTCCGGAGCGTCACCGCCTCCATCCGGTATTTCCCCGGCGTGATCCACACCGTGGGGGCCATGGGCACGGCCTTCTTCTCCTACATCTATTTCACAGCAATGAACCCCATCGAGCTCCCGGTTCCGGCGCTTGCCCTGGTGTTCTGTTTGATCCCCTACGCCCTGGCCCTGGGGACGGCCCTGATGTTCCAGCGGTGGATCGACGGGCGCAGGCCCATGCCCCAGCTTTTCCGGACCGGAACCGTCAGCCGGCAGGGCTGGCTCCACCGGCTGGGGCAGAGCCTGCTGGGCTGGTTCCCCGCCGGACAGGCCCTGGAAGTCCTGGAGGACTACCGGGAGCAGTTCGAGCTGGGACTGGAGCGGGGCAGAAACGAGGAGGAGCTCCTCCTCGCCCTGGACCGGCCGGAGGAGGTGGTCCGGGATCTGGTCAAGGAGGACTGGAAGGCCAAGCGCTATCACCGCAGATCCCTCCGGTGGGCCGCGCCGCTGGCAGTCGGGGTGTGGCTGCTGGTGGAGCTGGCGAAGGCCTTTGAGTTCGGCTTCGGGGGCCTGCGGTGGCTGTACTGCGTTCGGGATGAGAACTGGAAGCTGGTCACCTTCGCCCTGGCGCTGAGCGCAGTGTCCGGCTTCGCCCTGCTCCACGGCAGGGACCGGGCGGTGCTGGAGAGGCGCTTCCCGGCGGAGAAAAAGCCCGGCCTCTGGCTCTGGCTGCTACCCCTGGTGCTGACGGCGGTGATGAACGGCTGGGCCCTGTGGATTTTGCAGGAGCCGGCGGAGCTGTGGCGGGTCACGCCCTTCAACTTTCCGCTGTACGCAGTGAGTATCGAGCTGTCGGTGCTGGGGATGACCGCTCTGCTGGTGTGGACGCTGTCCCGGTGCGCTTCCGGGTCCATCTGGCATTTCCCCGCCGCCGTGCATATGACCGGATATATAGCCCAAGTTCTCTGCGCAGGGATTTTCCTCCACGGGATGGATATCGAGTATGCTGAGACATCTGAGGCATTCCGGCGTTTTCTGCTCACGCTGCCGCCCTACGGAGCCGGCGTGCTGCTGGCGGCGGGCCTCGGCCTGGTGATCCGCTCCGCCGGGAAGGAGCGGTGAGGGATGGACGCGCAGCTGAAGAAGGGAATCCTGGAGCTGTGCCTGCTCCAGCGCCTGAGCGGAGAGCCCAAGTACGGCTACGATATCATCCAGGCCCTGCGGGTCCACTTCCCGGAGGTGACGGAGAGCACCTTCTACGCCATTCTCCGCCGCCTTGCCAAGGAGGGGGCGGCGGATACCTTCCAGGGCGGGGAGTCCAACGGCCCAACGCGCAAATACTACCGCCTCACAGAGGAGGGCCGGGAACGGCTGGCGGGAATGACGGCGGACTGGCGGCGCCTGCGGGGGATTGTGGAGAGCCTGGGAATCCAGTGAGAAAAATTTTTGTCGGAACGGAACCTTTTCCGCCCCGCTCCGTCTAAGGGAATAGAGTTCAATCAGAAAGGATGTTATACGACTATGATGAAAAAACGTATTCTCAAGCTCCTGGCTCTGGCGCTGTGCGCCGCGTCCCTGCTGAGCCTGCCCGCCCTGGCGGCGGAGGAGGCCGCCAAAGCGGAGGAGGCCCCCCAGCCCCTCGCCGCCGTTGCGCTCCGGGGGACCGTGACGAAGCAGGAGGACGGCTCCCTGCTGCTGACCAGCAGCGCCGCCGAGACCGCCGGTGAGGAGATTGTTGTCCACGTGCAGGAAGGAACCCCCTATGTGGACAGCGTAACCGGCGAGTCCATGAACCTGGATGAGATCAAGGACGGCGACCTCCTCCACATCTGGGTGAACCCCGCTATGACCATGAGCCTGCCGCCCCAGACCACCGCCTTGGTTATTCTGGGGAAGATTCCGGCGGATAAGGCCGTCCCCCAGTATGTGGAGATCAACGCCCCCGCTGTCTTCCCGGCCCCCGGCGGAGAGGGTGAGCGGCGGATCCCCTATGCCGGCGGGGAGCTGACTGTCTCCGAGGCCACGGAGGTAAAACCCTACCGGACCCGGAATATCGTCACCCTGGAGGACCTGATCCCCGGTACAACGCTCCTGGCCTGGACCGGCGCGGACGGCAAGGCGGAGCGGGTGCTGGTGTTCCCCTACGGCTACCGGGGCTACCTGAAGGCCGGTGAGGACGGCATCCGCCTCAGCGGCGAGGAGCTGGAGGCCAAGGGCCGCGTGTTTGAGGACGAGTACGGCGCGCAGCTGTACCTGCCCCTCCGGATCGTGGCGGAGTCCGCCGGGTTTGACGTGAAGTGGGTGTCCGGCAGAGGCGCGGTGGTGTCCCTGGCCGGAGAGGAGCGCTTCGTGGTCAGCGAGGGCGGCGATACGGCCCAGCGGGTGGACGATCCCTACTCCCTGCTGAGCCCCTGCGTTGTCGAGAAGGGCGTGACCTACCTGCCCGCAGTGGATCTGGCGTCTCTGCTGGAGCTGTACCTCTGCGCCTGAGCATAAATTGAAATAACACAGCAAAGGGCCGGTTCCTCAAAGAGGAACCGGCCCTTTGCGCAAAAGTTCTTTTTGAACCTTTTTCTTTCAAGAAAAAGGTTGTAGACCTTACCATCTCTCGAACAGCCTCCGGCTTCCGAGCCCCAGAGCGCAGATGAGGACTCCAGCGGGCAGGAGCACCAGCCAGGACCGCCCCGCCGCCATGTCGAAGAACAGGCCGAAGGCCCCCTGCCCCACCGGCTGGGCGCACATGGTCAGGGTCATGATGTAGGCGGTCATCTTCCCCAGCAGATGGCTGGGGGT
>JAIEIQ010000217.1 GCA_029065305.1 Oscillospiraceae bacterium | reverse complement strand
GAGTATCGGCGGAAGCGTCATATGTTTATAAGAGACCGGGGGGGGATATGGAGAGCGTCAAGGCCCTGCTGGACGGGGCGGGGGACGTGTACGCCGTGGCCCGGATGGGCTGCTTCCACGACAACTACTACGCCTTCGCCAACATGAAGGAGGCGGCAATCTGCCAGCGCAACGGCTACGTCTGGTACAGCGGCACCAGCGACCACTGGCTGGAGCCAGACAAGGCGGAGGCCCGGCGGTATGTCATCGCCCTGGCGGTGGAGTGCGCGAAAATGGGCTTTGACGAGGTGCTGCTGGACGATGTGAGCTACCCCGTCAGCGGCAAGCTGCAAAAGATCGACTACTCCGGCAACACCCAGGGCAAGACCGAGGCCCTGACCCAGTTCCTCACGGAGCTGCGCCAGGCCCTGGAGCCCTACGGCACCCGGGTGTCCCTGGCCCTGGACGAGGCGCTGCTCCTGGCGGGCAGCGGAGCCGACTCCGGGCAGAGCCTGACGGCCTTCGCCCCCCTGATGGACGCAGTCTACGCTGTCTCCGCAGACCCGGCGGCGGTCCGCCTCCAGCTGGAGGCGGCGGCGGGGGAGAGCCCCGTCCCGGCGCTGGTGCCGGTGGTGGCCGCGCCCCAGGCGGAGGGAGACTGGTGCCTGGCTGGCTAGAGATCCAGGATATATGTTCCAATTCCCCCGCCGGAGTTCTCCGGCGGGGGAATTTTGCAGGAGTTAACTGTTGATATGTGACAAAAAAACAGAGAATACACAGCCTGAAATGGGGAAAATGTAAAAGTTGAAGAAATTGCCATAAACGATTGGAAAATTTCCGCCGGCTGTGTTAAAATCAGATCTGGTATCCCCGCAGGTTCCTGCGGGGCCTCTGTCCGTGACCAGGTTCATCCGGGCCCCGGGGAGACACCATCCTTGTGTTAAGGAAAGAGGTGAGAGCATGTCGTTGGAAGCGATTACCAAAATTCGCCAGGTAGAGGAGGGCATGGAGCGGGAAAAATCTGACGCCAGAGCCCAGGTCCAGAAGCTGGCCGCGGATGCGGAGCGGGAGGGCCGGGAGCTGCTGCGGGCCGGCGCGGAGAAGGCGCGGGCTGAAAACGCCGCCGCTATGGAGCGGGCCCAGGAGCGGGCCGCCAAGCGGCGGGAGGAGATTCTGGCAAAAGCCGCTGAAGACTGCGCGGCGCTGCGGGCGGAGGCCGGCAGGCGCATGGACAAGGCGGTGAAAGCGATCTTAGAAAGGGTGGTAGAGAGGTAATGTCCATTGTCAAAATGCAGCGCCTCCGGCTCATCGCCCTTGCCCAGGACCGGGACGCGCTGCTCGACCGCCTGCTCCACGCCGGCTGCGTGGAGCTGAGCGAGCCGTCGGCCTACCTGGCCGACGACGACTGGGCCCAGCTTCTCCACCGGGACGCGGGGTGCCTGCCGGAGCTGAAGAGCCAGGCGGGAGAATTCCGCCAGGCCCTGGACGTTCTGGCCAAGTACGCCCCCTATAAGGGCGGAATGTTCGCCGCCCGGGGGACCATCAAGGAGCGCGACCTGCTCGACAGGGAGGCGGCGGCGGCCGCCCTGGAGAAGGCCCGGGAGATCAACGGCCGGGCCAAGGAGCTGGGCCAGCTGGCCGCCCGGGAAGCCCGGCTGAAGGCCGACGAGCTGTCCCTGCGCCCCTGGGAGAGCTATGATCTTCCCCTGGAGGAGAAGGGGACCCGGACGGTGGCCGTGCTGCTGGGCAGCGTGCCGAATTCTGTTGATTTCAGCGCGCTGAGCGGCGCGGTGGCCGAGGCGGCGGACGCGGAGGTGAAGCTGCTGTCCACCGACAGGGAGCAGCACTGCCTGGAGGTCCTGGTCCACAGGGCGTCGGAGCAGGCGGCGCTGGAGGCCCTGCGGAGCTTCGGGTTCAGCTTCGCCCAGCTCAAGGAGCTGCGGGGCACGGTCAAGGAGAACCTCCAGGCCCTGGAGGTGGAGAGCAGACGGCTCCAGGACCAGCGGCAGAAGGAGGAGGAGGCCATCCGGGCCATGGGAAGCGTCCGGGAGGAGCTCCAGATCTGCGTGGACCGTCTGCGCCAGTACGAGAACAAGGAGAGCGCCAAGGAGCGCCTGCTCACCGGCGGCAGCGTTATCTATCTGGACGGCTGGACTCCGGTGGAGGAGCGTCCGGCGCTGGAGAAGGCTCTGTCCGGCTTCGACTGCGCCTGGGAGCTCACCGACCCCGCGCCGGAGGAGTATCCGGAGGTGCCCATCAAGCTCAAGAACAATATTTTTACCCGCTGCATGAACACGGTGACGGAGATGTACTCCCTGCCGGCCTACGACGGGGTGGACCCCAACCCGCTGATGGCCCCCTTCTTCATCCTCTTCTTCGGCATGATGATGGCCGATATCGGCTATGGCATCCTGATGATACTGGGGACCCAGTTTGTTTTGAGGAAGACGAAGCCCAAGAATCCCCACTTTATGGAGCTGTTTTTCTGGTGCGGCGTCAGCACGCTTTTGATTGGCGCCATGACCGGCGGCTTCTTCGGGGACTTCATCCCCAAGATTGTGGAGATGTTCAACCCCACCAGTACGTTCCTGAAGGCCAACGGCGGGTACGACTGGTTCTATAAGCCCCTGTTCACGCCCCTTGACGACACCGTCAACATCATGGTCGGCTCCATGGCCCTGGGCCTTGTCCAGATCTTTACCGGCATGATGGTCAGCGTGATCAAGAAGATCCAGGCCGGCGATTTCGTGGACGCCCTGTTCAGCGAGATCACCTGGTGGATTATCCTGGCCGGCGTGGCCCTGGCGATTTTCAACATCGGCACTGTGGCCGGCGTTCCGGTGGTGCTGGCGGTGGGCGCGGCGATGCTGGTTCTGGGCGGCACACGCAACGCCAAGGGCTTCGGCAAGGTGACCTGTTTAGTGGGCCTGATCTACAACGGCGTCACCGGCTATTTCAGCGACACCCTGTCCTACATCCGTATCATGGCCCTGATGCTGGCGGGCAGCGTCATCGCCTCGGTGTTCAACACCCTGGGCGCTACCTTCGGGAACGTGATCCTGTTTGTCATCATCTCCATGGTCGGCAACGCGCTGAACCTGGCGCTGAACCTCCTGGGCTGCTATGTCCACGACCTTCGTCTGCAGTGTCTGGAGTTCTTCGGCCGGTTCTACAAGGAGGGCGGAAGGCCCTATCAGCCTCTGGCAATCCAAACAAACTATGTTGATGTAATTAAGGAGGAACAATAACATGGATTTCATTACTGGACTGTTCAATGCTTTCGGCGGCATCGGCCTGGCTTACCTGGGCTCCGCCATCGCTGTCGCTATGTGCTGCGTGGGCTCCGCCAAGGGCACCGGCATGACCGGTGAGGCCGCTACCGGCGTCATCGCCGAGACCCCCGAGCATTTCTCCAAGTGCATGATTCTCCAGGTGCTCCCCGGTACCCAGGGCCTGTACGGCATCGTGGCCTGGTTCATGGTCCTCAACAAGATCGGCGTCTTCGGCGGCAGCATTCAGCAGCTGACTGTGGAGCAGGGCCTGGCTATGTTCGCCGCCTGCATGCCCATCGCCTTCGGCGGCCTGCTGTCCGCCATCGCCCAGGGCCGCGTGGCCACCGCCTCCATCAACATCGTGGCCAAGAAGCCCGAGGAGTCCACCAAGGGCATCATCCTCTGCGGTATCGTTGAGTTCTACGCCATTCTGTCTCTGCTGGCTACCATCCTGCTGGTGATGATGTACCAGTTCTAATGATACCCCATAATACGAGACTGGAAAGGCGGTAACACCATACATGAACGGAATTGAGAAAATTACCGCGCGCATTCAGGCCGACGCCAAGGCGGAGGCCGGACAGATCCTCCAGGAGGGGGAGCAGAGAGCCGCCGCCGTGAAGGCCGGCTATCAGGCCCAGGCGGAAAAGGAGTCCAAGGCCCTCCGCCAGGAGGGGGAAGCCGCCGCCCAGCGCCAGTTCGAGCGCCTGGAGAGCGCGGCGGGCATGGAAGCGCGCCAGCAGCTGCTGGGCGCCAAGCAGGCCTGCCTGGAGGAGGCCTTCGCCAAGGCCCAGGAGAAGCTGCTGGCTCTGCCCGACGGGGAGTACGCCGCTCTGCTGGCCCGGATGGCGGTGAAGGCCGCGCGGACCGGCCGGGAGGAGATCGTCCTCAACGCCCGGGACCGCAAGCGGGTGGGGACCCAGGTAGCCAGCCAGGCCAACGCCCTGCTGGCCCAGGCGTCCGCCCCCGCCGCCGCCAAGGAGCTCCAGGGCTCCAAGGCCGGGGATCTTCTCTCCAAGGTGGTCACCGGGGCCAACGCCCTCATCCAGGGCACCGCCCTGCTGACCCTGTCCGAGGAGACCCGGGAGATGGCCGGGGGCCTCATTCTCCGGGACGGCAGCGTGGAGATCAACTGCGCGTTTGAAACCCAGCTGCGGGTCCTGCGGGAGAGCATGGCCGCGGATGTGGCCGCGATCCTCTTCGCGTAGCAAAGCCGTCCAACATTTGATGGCATCAAGAAAGGAGGATGGCTTTTGGGTAAGAAGAAAGTGAAGGATACCGACTACCTGTTTATCTCCGCCTACCTGCGCACCCGGGAGCGGAACCTGCTGACCGCCGCCCGGATGGAGCGCATGATCGACGCCCCCACCCTGGAGGACGCGGCCAAGGTGCTCTCGGAGATCGGCTACGGCGAGTTCTCCCCCAGCAGCGACCGGGAGCTGAGCACGGCTCTGGCCAATGAGCGGGAGAAGCTGTTCCAGGATCTGTACCGGTTTGTGCCGGACAAGGCGGTGGTGGACGTGTTCAAGGTCAAGTACGACTACCACAACATTAAGACCCTTCTCAAGGCCCGGGCCGTGGGCACCGACGGCACCCGGCTGCTGCTGGACGCGGGCCGGGTGGAGGCGGAGCGGATGGCCAGGGCGGTGAAGGAGGGCAGCTACGACCTCCTGCCCAGGGAGCTGGCCCAGGCCGCCCGGGAGGCGTCCGAGGTGCTCAGCACCACCGGCGACCCCCAGCTGAGCGACTTCGTGCTGGACAGGGCCTACTACCAGGAGATGCGCCAGGCGGCCCAGGCCACCGGCAGCGCCTTCCTGGAGAGCTACGTGGCGGCCACCATCGACGCGGCCAATCTGCGCAGCGCGGTGCGGACCCTGCGGATGAAGAAGAGCGGCGACTTTTTGAAGAAGGTGCTCTTCGAGGGCGGCACAGTCAAGACCGCCTCGATCCTCTCCGCCGCCCTGGGGGGCAGCGTGGAGGAGCTCTACCGGAGCACCTTCCTGCGTTCCGCCGCCGAGGCGGGGATGGAGGCGGTCCGGGGCGGCGGGAGCCTGACGGCCTTTGAGAAGCTCTGCGACGACGCGGTGACGGCAGCGGCGGGGAAGGCCAAGGGCGTTCCCTTCGGCGTGGAGGCGGTCATCGGCTACCTGGTGGCCAAGGAGATCGAGTTTACGGCGGTCCGCATCATCATGTCCAGCCGCATGGCGGGCATCGAGGGCGATACCATCCGGGAAAGGCTGCGTGATGCTTATGTATAAGATCGCGGTACTGGGCGACCGGGACAGCGTGCTGGGGTTCAAGGCCCTGGGCCTGGACACCTACTTTGTGGAGGACGCCGATGAGGCCCGCCACACCCTCCACCGGCTGGCGAAGCCGGCGGCCGGCACCTCGTCGGAGTACGCCATCGTCTACGTCACCGAGCAGCTGGCGGCGGATATCGCCGAGGATATTGCCAGGTACAAGACCAACGTCACGCCGGCGGTGATTCTCATCCCCGGCAAGACCGGCTCCCTGGGCCTGGGCGCCCAGGCGCTCCAGAGCGCGGTGGAGCGGGCCGTGGGTGCGGATATTGGCTAATAATCTGTTCGATATCTTTCCCGCCTTGGGCGGGAATGCGAGGAAGCCTTTTTTACGCGAATTTATGATGGAAGGCAGTGAAGGAATGAGTCAAGGAAAGATCATCAAGGTCTCCGGCCCGCTGGTTGTGGCTGACGGCCTGGCCGACGCCAATATGCAGGACGTGGTCCGCGTGGGCGAGCAGCGCCTTATCGGAGAGATCCTGACGATGACCGGCGACCAGGCGTCCATCCAGGTCTACGAGGAGACCTCCGGCCTGGGTCCCGGCGCGGCGGTGGAGACCACCGGGATGCCCCTGAGCGTGGAGCTCGGGCCCGGCATTATTGAGAATATCTACGACGGCATCCAGCGCCCGCTGGAGGAGATCGTCAAGAAAACCAAGTCCAACAACCTCTCCCGCGGCGTGGAGGTCTCCCCCATCGACCGGGAGAAGAAGTGGGCCTATACCCCCGTGGCCAAGGTGGGCGAGCGGGTAGTGGGCGGCGACATCCTGGGCACCGTGCCCGAGACGGAGGTCGTGCTCCACAAGATCATGGTCCCCAACGGCGTCTCCGGCACCGTGGAGT
>JAIEIQ010000216.1 GCA_029065305.1 Oscillospiraceae bacterium | reverse complement strand
TGGGGGTGCTGCTGAGCCAGCATTTGCCCGGCGGCGTGGGGGAGCTGGCGGATATCCTGCGCCGGGGCGTGGCCGACGGGACCATTGACCCCTTCCACCAGCAGATTTGCTCCCAGGACGGGGAGATCCGCAGCGACGGCACCCGGTACTTCAGCCCCGAGGAGATCCTCCACATGGATTGGCTGTGCGACAGCGTGGACGGGGCCATCCCCTCCTTTGAGGAGATTCTCCCCATGGCCCGGACCCTTGTCCGGCTCCAGGGCGTCCACCGGGACAGCATCCCACCGGAGAAGGAGGGAACGCTGCTGTGAAAATTCTGCTGGTCTCCGACAAGGAGAGCCCCTACCTCTGGGATTACTATCAGCCGGGCCGCCTGTCGGAATATGAGCTGATGATCTCCTGCGGGGACCTGAGCTCCAAATACCTCTCGTTTCTGGTGACGATGGGCCGGGCCCCTCTGCTGTATGTCCACGGCAACCACGACAGGACCTACGACCTGCACCCCCCCGAGGGGTGCGACTGCATCGAGGACAAGCTGGTGACGGTGAAGGGCGTGCGGATTCTGGGCCTGGGGGGGAGCCCGCTGTACAGCGGCGGGCCCCACCAGTACACCGAGCGGCAGATGAAGCGCCGGATCCAGCGCCTGCGCTTCAAGCTCTGGCGGGCGGGAGGGGTGGACATCGTCGTCACCCACGCCCCTGCCGCAGGCTATGGTGACGGGGAGGACTACGCCCACCGGGGGTTCGAGTGCCTTGTGCCGTTTTTGGACAAGTATAAGCCCCGCTATCTGGTCCACGGCCACGTCCACATGGAGTACGGCGGGGGGAATATCTGCCGGGAGCTCCACCACGGACCCACTGCCATTATCAACGCCAGCGAGCGGTATGTGCTGGAGATTTGACGGATTTTCCTTGACAAACCGGCGGAATCCATATAAAATTGAATCCATACTGGGAAGAAGCCCCGCCCCGGCAGGGGCGGGGCCTTATTGATAGTACTCCCGCATCACCGCCATGCCCAGGCGCAGGCCGGCCAGAAAGCTCTCGTAGCTCTCCAGGCCGGTCAGGCCGGCGTAGCTGGCGTGGAGCTCGTCGATGGCCTCTCCGCTGAGGGAGGACAGGTGGGCTTCCTCCAGTTCGATGTTCTTTCGCATGAGGGCCTTGTACTCCTCTGAGGGCCGGTGCTCCGTGTTGTACTCGCCATTCCAGATTGCTTTCAGAATGTCCATAAAAAGTCCCTCTCTATAGTTGTATTTTTCAGAACTTCATAGGATAGTATATTCTAAAAAATTGAACCTGTCAAGAGGAAATATGCTTTCACGAAAAATATTTGGAGAACGTTTATACGAGGCCAGGACCAAACACCAGGAGACGCAGGCGGAGCTTGCGGCGGCGCTTGGCATTGGGAAAAGCCGTGTCAGCGAGATGGAGAGCGGAAAAAATACGACCACCATGGAAAAATTAGTTCTGCTCTGTGAGCATTATAATATATCTGCCGACTATCTTCTGGGGCTGTCCGACGATCCCAGACCACGGGCCCAAACGCGCCATACTAAAATCAATCAATAAAAGTACCATCTTTTAGGAGGAAATACGACCAATGGACTACAACAAGACAATCAACCTGCCGAAGACGGACTTCCCCATGCGGGCGGGCCTGCCGGCCCGGGAGCCGGGGATGCTGGCACGCTGGGAGGAGATGGATCTCTACCATGAGCTCCTGAAAAAGAACGAGGGCAAGCCCCGCTACTCCCTCCACGACGGCCCTCCCTTCTCCAACGGCGCTCTGCACATGGGCCACGCCCTCAACAAGTCCATCAAGGACTTCATGGTCCGCTCCGCCGCCATGCGGGGGTATTACACCCCCTATATCCCCGGCTGGGACAACCACGGAATGCCCATCGAGTCCGCCATTATCAAGAAAAACAAGCTCAACCGGAAAAAGATGTCCGTCCCCGAGTTCCGCTCCGCCTGCCACGAGTTTGCCCAGCACTACGTGGATGTCCAGCGGGACGGCTTCAAGCGCATGGGCGTCATCGGCGACTGGGACCACCCCTACCTGACCATGGACCCAGGCTTTGAGGCCGAGGAGGTCAAGGTCTTTGGCGAGATGTACAAGAAGGGCGTCATCTATAAGGGCCTCAAGCCCGTCTACTGGTGCCCCCACGACGAGACCGCCCTGGCGGAAGCGGAGATCGAGTACCAGGACGACCCCGTCACCACGGTCTATGTCAAGTTCCCCATGCACGACGACCAGGGCAGGCTGAGCGCCTATGGGAAGGACAAGCTCTTCTTCGTCATTTGGACCACCACCATCTGGACCCTCCCTGGCAACCTGGCTATCGCCCTCCACCCCCGGGACAGCTACGCCCTGGTGAAGGCCCCCAACGGCGAGATCTACATCATGGCCGAGGCCCTGGCGGAGAAGGTCATGAAGCTGGGCGGCTTTGACACCTGGGAGGTCGTGGAGACCCACCCCGGCAGCTTTTTTGAAAACATGCTGGCCGATCACCCCTTCCTGCCCAAGACCAGCCGTCTGGTGAACGCAGAGTACGTCACCATGGACTCCGGTACGGGCTGCGTCCACACCGCCCCCGGCTTCGGCGCCGACGACTACCAGACCTGCAAGCGCTACGGCATGGAGATGGTGGTCCCCGTGGACGACCGGGGCCGCCACACCGACTACGCCGGGAAGTACGCCGGCATGACCACCGATGAATCCAACCCCGTCATCCTGGCGGATATGAAGGAGAGCGGGGCACTGTTTGCCAGTGAGGACATCGTCCACAGCTACCCCCACTGCTGGCGGTGCAAGCACCCCATCATCTTCCGGGCCACCCCCCAGTGGTTCTGCTCCGTGGACGCCTTCAAGGACGACGCTGTTGCGGCGACGGAGAACGTGCGGTGGATCCCCGGCTGGGGCAAAGACCGGATGATCTCCATGATCCAGGAGCGCTCCGACTGGTGCATCTCCCGCCAGCGCCGGTGGGGCCTGCCCATCCCGGTGTTCTACTGTGAGGACTGCGGCAAGCCGGTCTGCGACGATGCCACCATCGAGGCTGTCTCCAAGCTCTTCGCGGCGGAGGGCTCCAACGCCTGGTACGAGAAGGAAGCCGCCGGTATCCTGCCCGTCGGCTACAAGTGCCCCCACTGCGGCGGCGTCCACCTCACGAAAGAAGAGGACACCCTGGACGGCTGGTTCGACTCCGGCTCCACCCACTTCGCCTCCATGCAGAAGGACCAGGGCTTCTGGCCCGCCACCGTGTATATGGAGGGCCTGGACCAGTACCGGGGCTGGTTCCAGTCCAGCCTGCTCACCGCCGTGGGCGCACTGGGGCAGGGTGCGCCCTTCCAGGAGTGTGTCACCCACGGCTGGACTGTGGACACCGAGGGGCGGGCCATGCATAAGAGCCTGGGCAACGGTGTGGACCCCGACGAGCTGTTCAAAAAGTACGGTGCGGACCTGGTACGGCTGTGGGCTGGTTCCGCCAACTATCATGTGGATGTCTGCGGCTCTGAGGTCATCTTCAAGCAGCTCAGCCAGAGCTATCTGAAGTTCCGCAACACCGCCCGGTACTGCCTGGGCAACCTGGACGGCTTCAACGCCAACAATCTGGTAAAGCCCGAGGAGATGCTGGAGCTGGACCGCTGGGCCGTTACCAAGCTCAACGCCCTCATGGAGCGGTGCGAGACGGCCTACTGTAACTACGAGTTCCACGTAATCAGCCACGCCATCAACGACTTCTGCGTGGTGGAGCTGAGCAGCTTCTATCTGGATATCATCAAGGACAGGCTGTACTGCGAGGAGAAGGACGGCCTCCCCCGCCGCTCCGCTCAGACCGCCCTGTGGATGATTCTGGACACCATGACCAAGATCTTCGCGCCCATTCTGGCCTTCACCTGCGACGAGATCTGGCAGGCCATGCCCCACCGCGAGGGCGACGATCCCCGGAACGTGCTGCTCAACGAGATGAACAAGCCCTTCACGGCGTATGCCCTGGACGGGGACGCCATGGCCGCGTGGGCCGGTCTGATCAACGTCCGCAACACGGTCAACAGCGCGCTGGAGACTGCCCGGAACGAGAAGAAGATCGGCAAGAGCCTGGAGGCCAAGGTCACGCTGCCCACCGGCATGATCGCCGGAAGCAGGCAGCTTGGGATGGACGAGCTGGCAGACCTGCTGATTGTCTCCCAGGCGGAGATCGGGGAGACGGACAGCGTCGCCGTCGCCCCTGCCCAGGGGGCCAAGTGCGAGCGGTGTTGGAAGCTCCTTCCCTCTGTGGGCTCCGACAGCGAGCACCCCGCCCTCTGCGCCCGGTGCGCCGGCGTGGTCCGGAAGCTGGACGTTACCCTGTAAGCAGATACACGCGAAATAAGAACGGCCCCCGGTACGATTCGTACCGGGGGCCTTGATCTGTTTGCTTTCGATTAACCACCGATGCCGGTGTTTACAGGAACAGCTAGCGTCAGGACGCCATCGGCCTCCTGGGCGTCGAGGCCCAGCAGAGCGGCCAGACCCTCGGCGGAGACATAGTTGCTGCTGCCCAGATCCATCACGGCAACCTCCACAGCCTCCTCACCCACAGTGACGGTGAGGGTGCCGGAAACGGCCTCGCCCTCGGCAGCGGCGGGGGTCTCGGCGGTGTAGTCCGTGCCCTTGACGATGGTCACGCCGTCCTCGCGGCTCCAGGCCACGTCGAAGGAGGCCTCGGTGCCGGCCAGAAGCCCGGCCACCTCCCGCAGGCGGTAGTAGGTCACGCCGTCGGCTCCGGCGACAGTGGCGATATCCGCGCCCGCGCCGTCAAAGACCACGTTGCCCTGAACGCCGTTGAGGTTGTATGCTTTGTTCTTGGGGGACTCGATCTCCCCGGCGTTGATCTTGGCGATGATCTCCGCCCGCTCGGGGTTCTCCAGCTGGAGGTCGATGCCCACGATCTTCCAGTTGTTGTCCACCTTGGGCTCCACGGGGGAGTTGGCCTCAAAGTGGGCCTTGAGCATGTCGCGGATGGACTCGGAGGACTCCCACTCCTTGGCCTCGTCGCCGTTGGCCAGCATCCCCTTGACAGTGGAGGAGAAGCGGTAGTTGTTCACCGCCAGGGTCAGCTCCTGGTCGTCCTTAAGGGGCTCGCCCTTGAAGGTCAGGTTCTTGATGCGCTGCCCCACGGGCTGGCTGATGTCGATCTCGTAGTTCACACCGGCGAACATGTCGTACTTGTAGTCCCGGAACTCGGGGTCAAAGGAGATGTTGATATCCCCCTCCTTCCAGGTGTTGTAGTACCCGGCGGACCACTCCATATAGGCCTTCAGCTCCGCGCCGGTGAGCTTCACCCGGTAGAGGGTGTTGTCGTACTTGTAGATGTCGAAGATGTTGTTGTACTTGATGTCCCCCTCGGGCAGGTCGCTGCCGTACTTGAAGAGGGCGGCGGCGGACACATCGGCCCCGGACTTCTCCAGCTGAACCTGGTTGATGAGGTCCATCACGGCGGTGTCCTCAATCCAGCCCTGGGCGATGCCGTCGATCTCGTTGTCGGGCTGGAACCGGGCGGTGGTGGAGCCCAAAACGTCCTCGTTGATGAACTTGATAGCCTCCGTGTGGGCGGAGGCCACGGCCTCCAGCTCCCGGATCTCCGCGCTGGGCTCCACGTCCTCCATGGAGACGATCTCCACCTTGGACTCGGTGATATTCTTGTCCTTGTCCAGGGTCAGATCAATGCGGGCGATCTCCACGCCGGTGCTGCGCACCCCGGCCACGGGGACCTCGCCCACGGTCTCATTGACGGTGGAGTGGGTGTGGGCCACCTGGAGCACGTCCACCTCGGGGTTGACCTCCAGGATCTTCCCGGCGGAGTCCCGGCGGTCGCTCTCCTCAATGTAGTACTCCGCCTCCAGGCCCATGTGGGCGGAGACCAGGATCACGTCGGCCTGATCGCCGATCTCGGCAATGGCCTTCTTCACGGCCTCGCTGGCGTCCTCGTAGGTGCACTCGTCAATGCCCTCCTTGCCGCCGTCCCACCGGGGGACGCTGGGGGAGGTGACGCCGATGACGGCGATTTTTACGCCGCCCTTCTCCACGATAGTCCAGCCCGCGCCGGTGACCAGCTTGCCGTCCTTGTCCGCCACATTGGCGCACAGGACCGGGAACTCGGCCTGGCCCAGGATGGTCTGCATGTTCTTGATGCCCCAGTTGAACTCGTGGTTGCCCACGGTCATGGCGTCATAGCCCATGAGGTTCATGGCGGCGATGACGGGGTGGGTCCGGTCGGGGGCCTTGTTGAAGATGTCGTCGCTCATGATGGTGCCCTGAATGTCGTCGCCGGCATCAATCAGGACGGTGTTGGGGTTCTCCTGGCGCACCTGCTGGATATAGGTGTACAGGCGGGCCATGCCGCTGCCGGCGGTCTCCTCGACGCTGGCGTAGTCAAAGCCCCAGATATCGCTGTGCATGTCCGAGGTGCCGAGGATGGTGATGTGGGTTTCCCCGTCTGCGGCCAGGGCGGCGGGCAGCATGGAAGCCGCCAGCACCAGGGCCAGCAGAACGGAGAGGAGTTTTCTTGTGTGGCGCATAGATATAGTCCCTCCCTATGTATAAGATGCCCAAATTGTACCATATGCGCCGGGGAAACGCAAGCATAATTTATAAATCCCCGGCGGCGGTCCTCGGGAAGCCGCCAGCACCGGAGGACCGGATTTGATCCCGGGGCGGCGCTTGATTTTTCCGGAGGGATTTGCTATACTGAAGCATCATGCGGCGCTGACGGGGGCCGCCGGTATCCGGCGGCCCCCTATATAATGCGGCGCGCCCGTGGCTTGGGCCGGGGCGCGGGGCTGCGCGGGACGGGAAAACTGGGCCCCGCCGCCGGACGCTGTCGCCGCTTACGGTATCCTATGCCGCTCCGGGCCCCGAGGTGTTTTGTCCGCTCCTGGGCCGGAAACCTGTCCCGCCCGGTCCGGGCGGCTCCACCACATGAAAGAAGGGATTTCTTATGATTAAAATCGCGCCCTCCATCCTCTCTGCGGATTTTGCGAATCTGGAGCGGGATATCCGCCGGGTGGCGGCGGCGGACTACCTCCACGTGGACGTGATGGACGGCAGCTTTGTGCCCAACATCACCATCGGCATCCCGGTGGTCGCGGCCATCCGGAAGGTGACGGAGCTGCCCCTGGATGTCCACCTGATGATCGACCGGCCGTTGCGGTACGTGGAGCAGTTCTGCCAGGCCGGGGCGGACATCGTCACCGTCCACGTGGAGGCGGACACCCAGGAGAACACCCAGAGGGCCCTGGCGCTCATCCACGGCCAGGGAAAGCGGGCCGGCGTGGTCCTCAAGCCCGGGACCCCGGCGGAGGCGGCGCTGCCCTTTCTGGACAGCTGTGACATTATCCTGGTGATGACCGTGGAGCCGGGCTTCGGGGGGCAGAAGTTCATGGCGGACATGATGCCCAAGCTGGAGCGGCTGCGGAGCTGGATTGACGAGAGAAACCCAAGCTGCGAGCTGGAGGTGGACGGGGGCGTGGACCCCGTGACCTGCAAGACGGTCATCGCCAGCGGGGCCAACGTGCTGGTGGCCGGCAGCGCTGTCTACGGGGCGGAGGACATCCCCGGGCGCATCCGAGAGCTGAGAGGGTGACGGTATGGAGTATTTTCCCGCGCCTTTGGAGAAGCTGGTGGAGCAGTTCGCCAGCCTGCCGGGCATCGGCGGCAAGTCCGCCCAGCGGCTGGCCTTCCATGTGCTGAGCCTGAGCGACGCGGAGGCCGAGGCCTTCGCCGGGGCCATCCTGGAGGCCAAGCGGACCGTCACCTGCTGTCCCGTGTGCCAGAATCTCACCGCCGGAGGGCTGTGCCCCATCTGCGCCTCGTCCAAGCGGGACGGGGAGACGGTATGCGTGGTGGCGGACCCCCGGGACGTGGCCGCCATGGAGCGGGCCCGGGAGTACACCGGCCGCTACCACGTGCTCCACGGGGTCATCTCGCCCATGAACCACGTGGGCCCCGACGATCTGGAGCTCAAGAGCCTGGTGGAGCGGGTGGCCAGGGGGGAGGTCCGGGAGGTCATCATGGCCACCAACCCCGACACCGAGGGGGAGGCCACAGCCATGTACACCGCCCGGCTTCTCAAGCCCTTCGGGGTGAAGGTGACCCGGCTGGCCTACGGCATCCCCGTGGGGGGGCACCTGGAGTTCGCCGACGACGCCACCCTCATGCGGGCGCTGGAGGGCCGGCGGGAGATCTAGCGGCCCCTCTTTTCCATTTTCCCCCTTGCGCATTCCCCAAAGTCTTGGTACAATATCCCTATGGAAACCCAAATATGAAATGATAATTTTGGAGGAACTGCGAAAATGGACTACATGAGCGAGTATAAGCACTGGCTGGACAGCGGCGTCCTCACAGCGGAGGAGAAGGCGGAGCTGGAGGCCATCGGAGACAACCCCAAGGAGATTGAGAGCCGCTTCTACGGCCCTCTGGAGTTCGGCACCGCCGGACTGCGGGGCACCATGGCCATGGGCCTCCACCACATGAATATCTATGTCGTCCGCCACGCCACCCAGGCCTTCGCCAACGTCATCTGCGCCGAGGGGGCCGAGGCCAAGGAGCGGGGCGTCGCCATCTGCATGGACTGCCGCAACCACGGCATGGAGTTCGCCCGGGCCGCCGCCGAGGTCTGCGCCGGCAACGGCATCCGGGTCAGGATCTTCGAGTCCCTGCGCCCCACCCCGGAGCTGAGCTTCGCCGTGCGCCACTACCGCTGCCAGGCGGGCATCAACGTCACCGCCAGCCACAACCCCAAGGAGTACAACGGCTACAAGGTCTACTGGGAGGACGGGGCCCAGCTGCCCCCCCACCACGCCGAGGCCATCGCCAAGGAGATTGAAAGGATTGACATCTTTACCGGTATCACCGCCATGCCCTATGACGAGGCCGTGTCCAAGGGCATGATCACTGTCCTGGGCGCGGAGACCGACGAGGCCTTCCTCAAGGAGGTCATGGCGATGACCATCGACGAGAAGGCCATCCCCGCCGTGGCGGACCGGTTCAAGCTGGTCTACACCCCCTTCCACGGCTGCGGCCACAAGCTGGTGCCCGAGGCCCTCACCCGGGCCGGCGTGAAGCACCTGCTGTGCGAGCCCCAGCAGATGGTCATCGACGGCAATTTCCCCACCGTCGTCTCCCCCAACCCGGAGAACCCCGAGGGCTTCCACCTGGCTGTCGCGCTGGCCAAGGCCAACGACGTGGACTTCATCCTGGGCACCGACCCGGACAGCGACCGGGTGGGCATCATGGTCCGGGACAAGGACGGGGAGTACAAGGTGATGACCGGCAACCAGACCGGCGTGGTGCTCCTGGACTACATGCTGGGGGCCATGGAGCGCACCGGCAAGCTGCCTAAAAACCCCGTGGCCCTGAAAACCATCGTCACCACGGAGATGGCCAAGGCCGTGGCCGAGAGCTACGGCGCCAAGTGCTACGACACCTTCACCGGCTTCAAATTCATCGCCGAGAAGAAGAACGCCCTGGAGGGCGCCGGGGAGGGCACTGTGGTCTTCTCCTACGAGGAGAGCTACGGCTACATGCTGGGGGACTACGTCCGGGATAAGGACGCCGTGACCGCCTCCCTGCTGCTGACCGAGATGGCCGCCTATTACTACGCCAAGGGCATGACCGTCCTGGACGCCTACCAGGCCCTGTGCGCCAAGCACGGCTATTTCGGCGAAAAAACCCATAATCTGGTGATGCCCGGCCTGGACGGCCTGGCAGATATGGCGAAGCTGATGAAGAGCCTGCGGGAAACCCCGCCCGCCGAGATCTCCGGCGTGAAGGTGGCCCAGTTCAAGGACTACGCCGACGGCAGCGTCACCGACTGCGCCACCGGAGCCAAATCCACCATGGAGCTGAAGGGCTCCAACGTGCTGCGCTTTGAGCTGGCCGACGGGACCTCCATCATCGTCCGCCCCTCCGGCACCGAGCCGAAGATCAAGGTCTACATCCTCACCAAGGGTGCGGACGCCGCCGGGCGGGACGCCAATATCAAAAAGTACGGCGAGTGGGTCAGCACTCTGCAAAACTAACCCATCACACCATATCAAAAGAGCGCACCGGGCATCGACCCCGGCGCGCTCTTTCTGTTCCGCTAGGCGCTCGCTTCTCCCACGGCGTTGTCCCGGAACAGCAGGGACACACACCACAGACCCGCGATGCCGACCAGCGAGTAGACAATGCGGGAGACCACGGCCATCTGACCTCCGCAGAGGAAGGCCACCAAATCGAAGCCGAACAGACCAATAGCCCCCCAGTTCAGCGCGCCGATGATCACCAGCGCCAGCGCAATCCGATCCCAAACCATTTCTCTTCCTCCCTTCCTGTTGCAAGCCCTCGAAAAACAGGCTTCCCGTCTAGTCTTGCCAGCCGCGCCGCGGTTATACCTGGCGGGATTTGGCGCGTTTTTGTTTTTTAGATTGAAAAACAGAAGGGAACTCTGTATAATGTATAATAACAGTCAGCAAGCACAAGGAGGACCCCCTGTGAAATACCTCTTAGTCATCGGGGACGGCATGGCCGACGATCCCGTTCCCCGGCTCGGACATAAAACCCCGCTCCAAACCGCGAAAAAGCCCGCCATTGACCGCATGGCCTCCCGCGGATTGGTGGGGAGCACGGTCAACTGCCCGCCGCCTCTGCCCGCCGGCAGCGAGACGGCAATCTTATCCATTTTCGGCTGCGACCCCCGGCGGTACTTCACCGGCCGCTCCCCCATGGAGGCCGCCGCCGCGGGGATCGAAATGCGCCCCGGCGACGCCGCCTTCCGGTGCAACCTGGTGACGCTGGAGGACGGGGACATGCCCCTGTCAGATAAGCGCATCCTCTCCCACAGCGCCGGCTCTATCGACGGCCCCTCGGCCATGGCGTCCACGGCGGCTCTGCTGGAGGATCCCCGCTTCTCCAAGGCCCTCCGGGACGCCCGGATGGAGATCCACCGCTTCCCCGCCTTCCGGCAGCTGGCAATCCAGCACGACAGCGATATCCGGGGCATTACTTTTATTCCGCCCCATGACCACCTGGGGGAGCCCGCCGGGCCCCTCTTCCCCAGCGGAAACCCGCGTGCCGCCGTCTTCGCCCACCTGATGGAGCTGGCCCACGAGATCCTGAACCACCACCCGGCAACAGAACAGCGCCGGACCTCGGGGGGGCTGCCCGCCAACGGCATCTGGTTCTGGGCGGAGGGCACGGCGGTAGCACTCCCCTCCTTCCGGGCCCAGTACGGCATGGAGGGCGCGGTGATCAGCGCGGTGCCGCTGTGCCACGGCATCGGTGTGCTCCGGGGCCTGGAGATGGTGGAGGTGGAGGGCGCAACCGGAGAGCTGGACACCAATTTTGAGGGCAAGCTGGAGGCGGTCTGGGAAAAGCTCCAGCAGTATGATTTCGTCTGCCTGCACCTGGAGGCCCCGGACGAGTGTACCCACAACGGGGATCTCCCCGGAAAGGTGCAGGCCATTGAGTGGCTGGACAGCCGTTTGGTTGCCCCGCTCCTAGAGCGTCTGGAGAGGGCGGACCTGGATCACCGGGTCCTGCTTCTGAGCGACCATAAAACCCTGACAGCGACCCGGGGCCACGGGGCGGGGCCGGTTCCCTTCCTGCTCTACGACAGCCGAAGGGACAGCAAAAGCGGCAGCACCTACGACGAGCCCAGCGGTGAAAAGGGGCCGTTCCTGGAGAGCGGAACCGGGCTGCTGACGCTCCTGTTTGAAGCATAAGCAAAACGCAGTTTTGCGCAAAAAGTTCTTTTTGATACTTTTTCTTACAAGAAAAAGTATGCACAACCATAAATTGATGGAGGAAAAACGCATGAACAACAAATTTGAGGCTCTGGGCGTAAAGCCGGCGGACATCCTGCTGCCCAAGGCCGGGACCGACATGTCCAGGTGGGCGGTGGTGGCCTGCGACCAGTTTACCTCCCAGCCGGAGTACTGGGCCGAGGTGGACAGCATCGCCGGGGAGGCGCCGTCCACGCTGCGGCTGATCCTGCCGGAGAGCCAGCTGGGGGACCCCGACGTGGAAAGCCACATCGCCGGGATCAACAAGGCCATGGCCGACTATCTGGCCCGGGACATCTTCACCACCCACCCGGATTCCATCATCTACATCGAGCGGACCCAGTCCGACGGCGCGGTGCGCAAGGGCCTGGTGGCGGCGGTGGACCTGGAGAAGTACGACTACACCCCCGGCTCCGGCTCCCTCATCCGGGCCACCGAGGGCACGGTGCTGGAGCGCATTCCGCCCCGGGTCCGGGTCCGGAAGGACGCGCCCATCGAGCTGCCCCACGTGATGCTCCTCATTGACGACCCCAAAAAGACCTGCGTGGAGCCCATCGCCAAGGAGACGGACGGCATGGAGCAGGTCTACGACTTCGAGCTGATGATGAGGGGCGGATACTTAAAGGGCTGGAAGCTCACCGGGGCCCAGATTGACGGACTGGCGGACGCGCTGGAGGTCCTTACCGGGGCGGAGGCCATGGAGGAGAAATACGGCTTGGGCGGCGCGGCCCCCCTGCTGTTCGCGGTGGGCGACGGCAACCACAGCCTTGCCACGGCGAAAACCTGCTACGAAAACTGGAAGAAGATCACCCCGGAGAGCGAGTGGGCCAGCCTTCCGGCCCGGTATGCCCTGGTGGAGATCGAAAACCTCCACGACGATGCGCTCCAGTTCGAGGCCATCCACCGGGTGGTGTTCGGCGTGGAGCCGGAGAAGCTGCTGGAGGCGTTTAAGAGCTTCTACCCCGGAGCCCACGAGGGCGAGGGCGAGGGCCACACCGTGGCCTACACCTGGGCCGGCGGCAAGGGGTGCATTACGGTGCCCAGCCCCAAGGTTCAGCTGGCGGTGGGGACGCTCCAGAACTTCCTGGACGCCTATCTGAAGGAGCACGGCGGCGAGGTGGACTACATCCACGGCGAGGCTGTCACTGACGAGCTGGGGGCGAAGAGCGGCAACATCGGGTTCAAGCTCCCGGCCATGGGCAAGGATCAGCTGTTCAAGACCGTGATCGCCGACGGCGTTCTGCCCCGCAAGACCTTCTCCATGGGCCACGCCGAGGACAAGCGGTACTACGTGGAGGGGAGGAAAATCCGGTAATGGACAGGGATCTTCGCTGCCTCCGCTGCGGCGGGAAGATGGAGTACCAATGTACAGAGTACGTCCAGCTGGGAAAAAACAGCTTCTTTGGGGGACACCTGAATCATCTGGTTGCAGGGGCTCTGCTGACGGACATATACCGCTGTCAGGGGTGCGGCAAGCTGGAGTTTTTCGACGGCGAGTACGAGGAGGAAGCAGAGGAGGAGACAGAGGCGTAGGCCGGGATCAATCCCCCAGCCGGACCCCGGTGCGGACGCCCAGCAGAAAGGCCCGGACGGCATATCTCTGCATGAGGTGTTCGCACCGGTCCGCGTGGGGCTGGGGCAACTCCCGGTAGAGCTCAGAGGCATATTTCAGGGTTTCTCTGTTCTCGACGTGGGGGACGATGTATTCGATGTAAAGCGTGTTCAGGAAATCATCCATTGTTCTTTTTCCTTTCTTGTAGTAAAATGCACACAATTCAATGCTATAGCGATATTATAATGCACTGAGTTCGTTGCGTCAAGAGGTAATTATGGAATTTCGAGAATTTTTTAAGGACCGTCTGCGTGAACTGCGCAAGGAAACCGGTGAAACGCAGCAGCAGGTAGCAGATGCTCTCCATATCCCACGGCAGCATTATCAAAAATTTGAGCGAGGGGAAAATCTGCCGAGCCTTGAAAAATTTATGGATTTAGCAAAGCACTTCGGCGTGTCCCTGGACTATCTCGCCGGATGGACGGAGGAGCGTAGAAAATGAACCTGCAAAAAGCCCACCTGCTGCTGATTCTCTTCGGCGCACTGGGACTGATTCTGTTCTCCCTGGGGGCGGTCCTCCGGTCCGATCTGATTATCTATGCCGCGCTGCTGAGCTATGTCCTGGCGGTGGTGGTCTGGTTCGCCTTCAACCGCTGTCCCCACTGCCATAAGCACCTGGGCCGCAGTACCGGCCTCTACTGTCCCCACTGCCGGGAAAGACTGTAATATCCAGGAGGACGCCCATGACCTGTACCGAGCCGGCTTACGCCAAACTGAATCTGTCCCTGGATATCGTGGGCCGCCGGAGCGACGGCTATCACGATATGCGCATGGTCATGCAGTCCGTCACCCTCCGCGATACCGTCACGCTGGAGGAGCGGGGGGACGGGGCCCTGTCGATCTCCGCCTCCCTGCCCTTCCTGCCCTGCGACGAGAGCAACATCGCCGCCAAGGCCGCGCGGCAGTTTTTCGCCGTGACGGGCCTGCCCTTCCCGGGCTTGGATATCGATATCCGCAAATCCATCCCCGTGTGCGCCGGCATGGCCGGGGGCAGCAGCGACGGGGCGGCGGTGCTCCGGGCCCTGGGCCGCGCTTACGCGCCGGACCTCCCCCCGGCAGCGCTGGAGGCGATGGCGGCGGCGGTGGGCAGCGACGTGCCCTTCTGCGTCCGGGGGGGCACCGCCCTGGCCGAGGGCCGGGGGGAGGCGCTGACGGACCTGCCGGGCCTGCCGGCCTGCTGGTTCGTGCTCTGCAAGCCCGGCTTTTCCATCTCCACCCCGGAGCTCTTCGCCCAGGTGCGCTGCAAGCGCCTGCGCTGCCGCCCGGACACCGCCGGCCTCCGGCGGGCCCTGGAGGCGGGGGACCTGGAGGGCGCGGCCCGGCGGATGTACAACGTATTCGAAACTGTCCTCCCCCGAAAGCACGCCCAGGTCTTTGAGATCAAGGGCGCCCTGCTGGATCTGGGGGCCCTGGCCGCGTCCATGACCGGCAGCGGCCCCACGGTCTTCGGCCTCTTCCGGGACCGGGACCGGGCGGAGACGGCGGCGGAGGCCCTGCGGGCCCGGTATCCGGCGGTATTTCTCTGCCAGCCGTCGGGGCGGGCTGTATAAAACCGGAAAAGACCGTCTATACTGGAGGCAACAACTCCAAAACAGGCGGTCTTAAACCATGAAAACACGTGATAAGCTGATTCTGTCCATCCTGGCCGGTCTGGCGGCCATGGTCCTGTACGCCTCGCCCATGTGGTGGGGAGTGGTCTTTTCCCCTATCGCCCAGCCCCTGACCACCAGCGAGGCGGCAGAGGAGAGCGGCCTCGCCTGGGAAAGCGGCGAGGCGGAGGTGCGGCTGAAGTCCCTGGAGCTGCTGCGGGGGCTCTTCGGCCAGCGGCGCTGAGAAAAATGTCCCGTCCGGCAGGGCGGGGCATTTTCTATTTCTTGACTTGCCCCGGCCAGATGGTATAATAGGGTCAGAAGAAAAGCGGAGGGCAGTTCCCTCCGCGCCGCGGACCGGAAAGGAGGAACCCCATGACCCTATCGGAAGCTGTCCTCAGGCGCGTCTCCGCGCGGGCCTATCTCCCCGAACCCATCGACCCCGGCCGGCGACGGCAGCTGGAAAAGACCATCAGCCAGTGCAATGCCCGCTCCGGCCTGTCCATCCGCCTCGTCTGCGACAGGCCGGAGCCCTTCGCCGGTGTCAAGAGCTACGGGCTGTTTACCGGCGTGCGCCACTATCTGCTCTTCGCCGGCCCCGCCTCGGACCCGGACCTCCGGGAGAAGTGCGGCTACTTCGGGGAGACAATCCTCCTCACCGCCACGGCCATGGGCCTGGGCACCTGCTGGGTGGGGGGCACCTACGACAAGTCCGGCTGTCTGGGCGATCTGGCGGCGGGGGAGGAGCTGGTGTGCGCGGCGGCCATCGGCCACACCCCGGAGGCGCCCACAGGCCGGGAGAAGCTCATCCGCCGGGTGGTGTCCCGGAAGAGCAAGTCCATCCCGGAGCTGGCCTCCGGCCTGAGCCAGGCCCCGGACTGGTTCATGTCCGCCATGGCCTCGGTCCAGCGGGCTCCCTCCGCCCGGAACCGCCAGCCCGTCCTCTTCGAGCGCTTGCCGGACAACACGGTCCGGGCGGAGCTGCTGGAGGAGACGGCCTTTTCCCCGGTGGACCTGGGCATCGCCAAGCTCCACTTTGAGCTGGGGGCCCACGGGGGGACCTGGACCTGGGGCAGCGGCGGGACGTTCACCAAGGCCCGGGAGGAGAAGAGCTGCGGCGCGGTGATCTGGCAGGGCACGCCGGAGGAGCACCGCTACCTGCTGGCCCGGCACGGCGCGGGCCACTGGAGCTTCCCCAAGGGCCACGTGGAGCGGGGGGAGAACGAGAAGCAGACCGCCCTGCGGGAGATCCGGGAGGAGACGGGGCTGGACGTGGTGCTGGACACCCGCTTCCGGGAGGTGGTGACCTACTATCCGGCGCCCGGGACCATCAAGGACGTGGTGTTCTTCCTGGCCCGGCCCTCCGGCGGCGAGGAGCGCGCCCAGGAGGAGGAGATCGCGGCCCTGGGGTGGTTCACCTTCCAGGAGGCCCGGCCCCTGGTGACCTTCGCCTCCGACGAGGACGTGCTCCTGGTGGCGGAGGCGTATATCGGAGGAACGGAATAGTGGAGATTATATGACAGATTATTTTGACCTGCGCCTGACGGAGGACGAGCTCCGGGCCATCAGCAGCATCGGCCTGGCCCACTGCGGGGACGCGGTTTACGAGCTGCTGGTGCGCTCCTGGCTCTGCGCCCACGGGAAGGCCACCGGCAAGAGCCTCCACCGCGCCGCGGTGGAGCTGGTCCGGGCCGGGGCCCAGGCGGCGCGCGCGGACCGCGTCCTCCCGCTGCTGACGGAGGAGGAGCAGGCGGTGTTCAAGCGGGGCCGCAATGCCCACGTCCACACCGTCCCCGCCAGCGCCAGCCGGGCGGACTACTTAAAGGCCACCGCCCTGGAGTGCCTGCTGGGCTGGCTGTACCTGCGGGGGGAGCGGGACCGGATCAGCGCCCTCTTTAACGCCATGATGGAGGAAACCGACGATGCCACTTGACGCCATCTGCCTCTCCGGCGTGGTCCGGGAGCTGGAGGAGGCCGTGCTGGGCCTGCGGATCGAGAAGATCCAGCAGCCCGCCCGGGATCAGATTGTCCTCACACTCCGGGGAAACAGGAAGCTGCTGCTGTGCGCCGGAGCCAATCAGGCCCGGGTCCACCTGACCCGGACCCAGCGGGAGAACCCCGCCGCACCCCCCATGTTCTGTATGCTCCTGCGCAAGCACCTGGGGGGCGGACGCATCTCCGCCGTGGAGCAGCCCGCCTTGGAACGGGTAGTGATCCTGACCATCGACATTGTGGACGAGCTGGGGGAGCCGGGGCAGCGGAAGCTGGCGGCGGAGTGCATGGGACGGCGCTCCAACCTGATTCTCCTGGACGGGGAGGGGCGGATCATCGACTGCCTGCGGCGGGTGGACATGGAGATGAGCCAGCAGCGGCAGGTTCTGCCGGGGCTCTTCTACCGCCTGCCCCCGGGGCAGGAGAAGGCGGATCCCCTGATCATCGGGCGGGAGGACTTCCGGACCCTGCTGGACCGGCCCGGGGAGGTCCGGGAGCCGGACGGACTGCTGCTGGAGAGCTTTTTCGGCCTCTCCCCCCTGGTCTGCCGGGAGATTGCCGCCGGAGGGGATCTGGAGGCGTCCTTTTTCTCCTGGCAGGAGGCGGTCCAGGCGGGGCGTCTGGCCCCCTGGCTGCTGGTGAAGGACGGGAAGCCCTTCGACTTCTCCTACCTGCCCATCCGGCAGTACGGCGGGGAGATGGCCCTGGAGGAACGGGAGAGCTTCTCCGCCCTGCTGGACGAGTTCTACGAGAAGCGGGAGCAGGCCGAGCGGGTGCGGCAGCGGGGGGCGGACCTCCAGCGGGCGGCCTCCACCGCCCGGGACCGGGCCAGGCGGAAGCTGGCCATGCAGGAGAAGGAGTACGCCCAGACCCAGGACCGGGACAAGCTCCGCCTGAGCGGGGAGCTCATCACCGCCAACCTCTACCGCATGGAGCGGGGCCAGCGCGTCCTGCGGGCGGAGAACTACTACGAGGAGGGCTGTCCTGCGGTGGATATCCCCCTGGACCCCCTGCTGACCTCCCAGCAGAACGCCGCCAAGTACTTCAAGCGCTACAACAAGGCCAAGACGGCGGAGAAGTATTTGACGGAGCAGATGGCCTCCGCCCGGCGGGAGCGGGACTGGCTGGAGAGCGTGCTGGACGAGCTGACCAGGGCGGAGACGGAGCAGGATTTTCTGGATATCCGCCGGGAGCTGCGGGAGGCGGGGTATCTGCGGAGCCAGGGCGGCGGCAAAAAGGAGCCCAGGCGTCCCGCCAGCCGGCCCAGGGCCTTCCGCTCCAGCGGGGGATTTCTCATTCTGGTGGGCCGGTCCAACACCCAGAACGACCAGCTCACCCGGGAATCTGCCAAGACCGACTACTGGTTCCACACCCAGCGCATCCACGGCTCCCACGTGATCCTCCGCGCGGAGGGGCGGGAGCCGGATGAAGCGTCCATGACGGAGGCGGCGGTCCTGGCGGCATGGTTCTCCCAGGGGCGGGAGAGCGCGTCGGTGGCGGTGGACTACACCCAGGTCCGCAACGTCAAGAAGCCCAATGGAGCCCGGCCCGGCATGGTGGTCTACGACCCTTACCAGACCGCCTATGTGAAGCCGGACGGGAATCTGGTGAAGCGCCTGGCCGAGGGCTAGCAAAAAAATGGATTGACAGGGCGGGAAAATGACGGTATACTCAAAAGCGTAAAGGGAGTAGCCTGCACAGTGCGGTCTGTGTTCGCTCAGCCGTCAATACGATTTTAGAATCCGGCTTTGTGATGAAATGGCGAGACTTTGCCGCGCGGCAGCGGCAAAGTCTCGCTTTTTGATACATGAGGGATAAATAACCAGTAAAGTGAGGAAAGCTATGACATTTGCGGAATTAATGCTTTTTGCGGTCCGGCTGCTGGCCGGGACGGGGGTCTTTCTGGTGGGCGTCCACCTGCTGACCTCCAACATTGAGCAGCTGGCCACGGGAAAAATCAAGGAGCTGTTCGGAAAAACCGCCGACAGGCGGCTGGTCAACGTGGGCATCGGCGCGGCGGCTACGGCGCTTATCCAGAGCTCCGGCGTGACGACGGTGCTCATTGTGGGCTTTGTCAACGTGGGCATCATGAATCTGTACCAGGCGGCGGCCATGATTATGGGCGCCAACATCGGTACCACCGTCACCGCCCAGATCGCCGCCCTGAGCACCTTCCCCATCACCACCTATATCCAGGTGCTGGTCTTTGTGGGCATCATGATGAGCATGGTGTGCCGTCGGGACGGCCCGAAGCGGACAGGCATGATTCTGGCGGGCCTGGGGCTGATCTTCATCGGCCTGGCTTTGATGAGCGACGCCATGAAGGCCAACCGGGACGGGATTCAGGTCCTCTTTGAGACAGTGACCAACCCCTTCCTGCTGTTCCTGCTGGGCATCCTCCTCACGGCTCTGGTCCAGTCCAGCTCGGCCACCACCTCGGTCATTATTGCCATGTCGGTGGCGGGGCTCACCATCGGCACCGGGGGCAACGAGGTACTGTATATCATCCTGGGCACCAACATCGGCTCCTGCGTGACGGCCCTGATGTCCTCCGCCACCGCCGGGACCAACGCCCGCCGGGCGGGGCTTATCCACCTCCTGTTCAACACCGGGGGCTCGCTGCTCTTCTTCGCCCTGATGGCCTGCTGGCCCGGCTTTATGGAGTCGACCTTCCGCCGGTGGTTTGCCGCGCCGGCCACCCAGATTGCCATGTTCCACACCTTCTTCAACGTGACCTGCACCGTGCTGTTCCTGCCCTTCTGCGGCGTGTTCGTGAAGCTGTCGGAGTTTTTTATCAAGGACACGGAAAAGAAGCCCCAGGAGCCCGCAACCTGCCTGGACGAGCGTATGCTGGCCACCCCCTCTCTGGCGATCTCTCAGCTGGAGAAGGAGCTGGTCCGCCTGTCCGACACGGCCATGGGGGCTTTCCGCGTTGGATACCAATCCTTCGCCGAGAAGGACCGGGAGCTCATCGCGCCCACCCACGAGCTCATTGACCGGGCCAACGCCATCAGCCAGTCCATGGTGGACTATATCATCCGCCTGGCCGCCAGAAACAAGCTCACCGGAAACCGGGCCATTTCCGACCTCCACAGCAACGTGGGCGATGTGATGCGTATCGCGGAAATCGCCGACAACTTCACCAAGTACACCCATCGGACCATGGAGAGGAACCTGGACTTCTCCGAGGGGGTCAAGGCGGAGCTGGACCGGATGGTGAGCTGTGTGGAAAATCTGTATATCCTCACCCGCCAGGCCGTCCTGGACCGGGACGCCAGCCTTCTGCCGGAGATTGACCGGACGGAGAGCGAAATCGACGCCTTCCGCAAGCAGCTCATCGACGGCCACATTGAGCGGCTGAACCAGGGCGCCTGCCGCCCTGAGAGCAGCGGCGTGTTCATCAATCTGGTGTCCAACCTGGAGCGGCTCGGGGACCATCTGACGTATATCGCCCATACCGTTCAGCAGTAGCCGGCCTGTCCTGCATCCTCCGTAAAAGAGTTTGAGGCTACCGAATTTGAAGATTACTATATGACACTTGAAGCTGAGGCGGCATCCCTCTCAAAAGGATGCCGCCTTGCCTGCGCCTGGACTGCGTTTTTCAAATTTTATGTGGGTCTGGGATAGAACCCTCTACAGCAGCGCAATAACCAGCCACACCGCCGAGGCGGCAACGACCGCGCCGGCAATCCAGGCCCAGCGGGGGACCCGCTGCCAGAGGGGAAGCCGGACCGTCTGGGCGGCGGCGTAGCCCCGGGCGATGCGGCAGGCCTCCCCCAGCACCTGCTGGGAGGTGACGCCCTCCTGGGCAAAGGCCTCGTTTTTGACGATAAAGATGGCCTGCTCAAACAGCTTGGGGTCCGGGGAGTCGACGACAATCACACGGCGGGAGGTACCTTTTACCAAGGGGCACCGCTCCTTTCCAACTGGAGAGTTTTGCTTGCGTTCCCAGTGTTTCCCGGCAGGGGGAGGATTATACGGCCGGACCGGGAATTTTTCGGCGGGCTCCGCTCCTCACACATCCCGCCGCCCCCTGTCCCCGGGCAGCAGATACAGGCACAGGGCCGAGCAGTCGTCGTCCCCGCCCCGGCGCTGGCGGCACTCCCGCAGAACCAGGCTCACCAGCACGTTGGGGTCCTCCCCCTGCCAGCCGGCCAGCAGGTCCTGGAG
>JAIEIQ010000215.1 GCA_029065305.1 Oscillospiraceae bacterium | reverse complement strand
GTGGCCGGGGCTGGTTACAATATTGGCCGGTGGTGGCTCGTTTACAGCGGCCTCGATCCGGGCCGGGGCGGCGTATAAGTAGCCCTCCTCGGGGGTGGTGGGTATGGGGCGGATGGAAGCCCCGGCGGTGCAGACAAAGGTGTTGTAGTTGGGGTAGAAGGGCTCCGGAATGATGATCTCATCCCCCTCCTCCAAAATGCAGTTGCAGACGATCTGGAGGGCCTCGCTGCCGCCGGTGGTGACCAGCACGTCCTCCTCCGCCAGCTCCACCCCCAGACGGGCGTAGTAGCTCCGCACCTGGCGGATGAGCTCGGGGATGCCGGGGGACTCGGCGTACTCCAGCACCTTCTGGGAGAAGTCCTGGATGGCCTGGAAATAGACCGGGGGAGTCTCAATGTCCGGCTGGCCGATGTTCAGATGGTATACCTTCTTCCCTGCCGCCTTTGCAGCAACGGCATAGGGGTGGAACTTCCGCATGGGGGAGAGCCCGCATCTTTGCACCTTGCTGGAAAATTTCATGGCAGTTTCCTCTTTTCATTTAATATAGCACACATACCGCAGTATGTTGTCCTTACAGGTGGTGAGATAGCTTATTTTAATATATGAGGGAAAGCCTGTCAAGGGAGAGATGCGGCTATGGTCAAAATAGACAGAAACAGGGGGCGGTTTTCACCAAAACGCCAAAAATGGGAGCGCGTCTTGACAGCCCGCCGGAAATTCGCTAGAATGAATTGTGTCTGGAGCTTGCGGGCCTGGACATCCATAATTATGAGCTGCCCCGCCACTCCACAAAATGGCCGGGCAGACTGACAAGAAAGGATGTTTTCCGCGTGGGCGTGCGGTGCGGCAGTGTGGAGACCTGCCGCAATGGCTGGGCGGTTTCGCTCCGCCCTGTCCGAGGCGTATCATGCAGTGGCAGATGCGCTAACGCTCGAAGCATGGCAACTGTTACCCTGAAGGACGTTAAGAAGATCTACCCCCACAGCAACGACAGAAAGCCCAAGAAGGCCAAGAAGGGTGAGGCTCCCGTCGAGGAGAAGAAGGTCAATCTTCAGATCACCGACGAGGGCGTCGTCGCCGTCCAGGCGTTCAACCTGGATATCGCCGACAAGGAGTTCATCGTTCTGGTCGGTCCCTCCGGCTGCGGCAAGTCCACCACCCTGCGCATGGTGGCCGGCCTGGAGGAGATCTCCGCCGGCGAGCTGTACATCGACGGCAAGCTGGTCAACGACGTGGCCCCCAAGGACCGCGACATCGCGATGGTCTTCCAGAGCTACGCCCTGTACCCCCACATGACCGTCTATGAGAACATGGCCTTCTCCCTGAAGCTCAAGAAGGTTCCCAAGGACGAGATCGACCGCAAGGTGAAGGAAGCCGCTGAGATTCTGGATATCACCCAGTACCTGGACCGCAAGCCCAAGGCTCTCTCCGGCGGCCAGCGCCAGCGCGTGGCCATTGGCCGCGCCATCGTGCGCAACCCCAAGGTGTTCCTCATGGACGAGCCTCTGTCTAACCTGGACGCCAAGCTCCGCAACCAGATGCGCGCCGAGATCATCAAGCTGCGCCAGAAGATCGACACCACCTTTATCTACGTGACCCACGACCAGACCGAGGCCATGACCCTGGGCGACCGGATCGTCATCATGCGCGACGGCTTCATCCAGCAGATCGGCACGCCCCAGGAGGTCTTTGACCATCCCGCCAACCTGTTCGTGGCCGGCTTCATCGGCACCCCGATGATGAACTTCTTTGACGCCAAGCTGGATAAGGACGCCAGCGGCTACTTTGTGAGCGTGTACAACGCCCGCATCGACCTGCCCGCCGACAAGCAGGAGGCCCTCAAGGCCAAGGGCGTTGCCCCCCAGAACATCACTCTGGGCATCCGCCCGGACCACATCGTCCTCGCCGAGGGCGGCGCCTCCGCCATCGGGGCGAAGGTGGATGTGACCGAGCTGATGGGCAGCACCATCCACATGCACGTGAACATCCAGGGCAAGGACGCCATTGTCATCCTGCCCACCATCGACCTGAGCACCGAGCAGAAGACCTCCTTCGGCTACGGCACCCAGATCAGCATCACCTTCGGCGGCAACGTCGTCCACCTGTTCAGCAAGGAGAACGAGAAGAACCTGCTGTAACGGCGCGAGAAACGGTAAAATCCCCCCTGTCCCGAGGGACAGGGGGGATTTTTCGCGGAGACATCTATCCTTCCGGCGGCAAAAACGCCGCAGAAAAAAGAAAAGCCCACGCTCCGAAGCGTGGCCTGCCAATCTGCTTATCGGGTTTTACCGCTCGCTGATGGTGATGTCGCACTCGCCGTAGATCATATCGTCAATATCTACGCCGGTGAAAAGGCACTTCATATACGCTATCCACTCCTTTCTCTATTTAGATTGATGCCAGTATAGCACACTTTTCCCGAAAACGCAAGACATCGGATGTTACATTTTTGTAACGGCGGTTCAGAGTCCGCTCCAAGATTAGGTTGACAAATGTAAATCAACATGGTATGCTATCCGCACTACGGGCGCTGTGCCCAGAAACGCGGAGGCGGAGCTATGCGGTGGAAACGGATGGCGGCGGCGTCAATTGCGCTGGCGCTCTTGCTCATTTTGGAAATCTGTGATATTCTATATATAACCCGGCAGGAGGGGATGTGCCGTCTGCCGGTGCTGATGTACCACCACTTTGCCCAGGAGAGCACCTACCCAACGGTGGTCAGCTTCGGTCGCTTCCGGGAACAGCTGGCCGCCCTCCGGGACGCCGGGTATCACACCGTCACCATCCCCCAGCTGATCGCCTATGTGGACGGCGGCGCACCTTTGCCGGACAAGCCGGTGCTTCTCACCATGGACGACGGCTACACCAGCAACATCGCCGCTGCGGCCCCGGTGCTGGAGGAAATGGGCTTCTGCGCCACGGTGTTCGTCATCGGCATCAACGAGGGGGAGTCCCTCTACGCCCACACCGGCGCGCCCCTGTCCCCGGAGCGGTTCTCCTACGAGGAGGCGGCTCCCTGGGTAGAGAAGGGCGTGCTGGACCTCCAGAGCCACACCTTCGATATGCACCAGCTGGCCGCCTACGGCCACAGCGGCCGGGACGGGATGCTGCGCCTGGAGGGGGAGGAGGACGGGGCTTACGTCCAGGCCCTCCGGGACGATCTGGAGGCGTTCCGCGCCCGGCGGGCGGGGCGGGTGCCCACGGAGCTGGCGGCGCTGGCCTACCCCTTCGGCTATTATACCCGGGAAACGGACGAGCTCCTGGCGGCGGAGGGCATCCGGGCCACCTTTACCACCGAGGAGCGGATCAACAACCTGGTTCCCGGCGACTCCGGCACCCTCCGGATGATGGGGCGCTTCAACGTCACAGAGGACCTCACCGGCTGGGCGCTGGTGGAGCGTCTGAGGGAGCGGGCCGGTATTTTTGACAGATGAGGAGAATTGCCCATGCCAAACCATCTTGAGACTATCTGCGTCCAGGGCGGCTACCGCCCGGGGAACGGGGACCCCAGACAGGTCCCCATTGTTCAGTCCACCACCTTCAAATACGACACCAGTGAGGATATGGGGAAGCTCTTTGACCTGGAGGCCGAGGGCTACTTCTACAGCCGCCTCCAGAACCCCACCTGCGACCACGTAGCGCGGAAGATCGCGGAGCTGGAGGGCGGCACGGCGGCGATGCTCACCTCCTCGGGCCAGGCGGCCAGCTTCTACGCCGTGTTCAACATCGCCTCCTGCGGGGACCACGTGGTGGCCAGCAGCTCCATCTACGGCGGCACCTACAACCTCTTCGCCGTCACCATGAGGCGGATGGGGGTGGAGTTCACCTTCGTCTCCCCGGACTGCACGGCGGAGGAGTTGGACGCTGCCTTCCGGCCCAACACCAAGGCGGTGTTCGGCGAGACCATCGCCAACCCGGCCCTGACGGTGCTGGACATCGAGAAATTTGCCGCCGCCGCCCACGCCCACGGCGTGCCCCTCCTTGTGGACAACACTTTTGCCACGCCCATTCTCTGCCGCCCCCTCCAGTGGGGCGCGGATATCGTCACCCACTCCACCACCAAATACATGGACGGACACGCCGCCGCCCTGGGCGGGTGCATTGTGGACGGCGGGCGGTTTGACTGGATGGCCCACGCGGACAAATTCCCCGGCCTCTGCACCCCCGACGAGAGCTACCACGGCGTCACCTACGCGGAGCGCTTCGGGAAAGAGGGGGCGTTCATCACCAAGGCCACCGCCCAGCTCATGCGGGATTTCGGGTCCATGATGAGCCCCCAGAGCGCGTTTCTGCTGAACCTGGGCCTGGAGAGCCTCCATGTGCGCATGGCCCGCCACTGCGAAAACGCCCAGGCTGTGGCCGAGTACCTGCAACAGCACCCCAAGATTACCTGGGTCCGCTACAGCGGCCTCCCCGGCGATGCCTACCACGAGACGGCGAAGAAGTACCTCCCCAAGGGCTCCTGCGGCGTGGTGAGCTTCGGTGTGAAGGGCGGACGCGCTGCGGCGGAAGCCTTCATGAAGCATCTGAAGCTGGGGACCATCGCCACCCATGTGGCCGACGCCCGAACCTGCTGCCTCCACCCGGCCAGCTCCACCCACCGGCAGATGAACGATGCCGAACTGGCCGCCGCCGGCGTGTCACCGGACCTGGTGCGGCTGAGCGTGGGCCTGGAGAGCCGGGAGGACCTGATCGCAGACCTGGAGCAGGCGCTGCAGAGCGTATAAAGGAGAAAATCCATGCCCATTCGTATTCCAAACGAGCTGCCCGCCACCCGTACTCTGACGGAGGAGAACATCTTCGTTATGACGGAGCGGCGCGCCATGACCCAGGATATCCGTCCGCTGAAAATTCTGCTGCTGAACCTGATGCCCACCAAGATCGCCACGGAGACGCAGCTCAGCCGCCTGCTGAGCAACACGCCCCTCCAGGTGGAGCTGGAGCTGATCTGCCCCCAGGGGCACATCCCCAAGAATACCCCCCAGGAACACATGCTGGCCTTCTACCGCCACTTTGAGGACGTGCGGGAGCGGAACTATGACGGCATGGTTATCACCGGCGCGCCGGTGGAGCACCTGGAGTTTGAGGAGGTGGAGTACTGGCCGGAGCTGTGCGCGATCATGGAGTGGACCAAGAGCCACGTCCACTCCACCTTCCACATCTGCTGGGGAGCCCAGGCGGGGCTGTACTACCACTACGGGATTGAGAAGGTCCCCCTGGAGCGGAAGCTCTTCGGGGTGTTCCCCCATGTGGTGGAGCGCAGGAGCAACATGCTCTTCCGGGGCAGCGACGATGTATTTATGGTGCCCCACTCCCGGCACACCACCGTCCGGCGGGAGGACGTGGAGCGGGTGCCGGAGCTGAAGATCCTGGCCACCTCCCCGGAGGCGGGGATCTACGCCCTGTCCACGGAAAGCGGACGGCAGATCTTCATCACCGGCCACTCGGAGTACGACGCCGACACCCTGGAGAAGGAGTACCTGCGGGACAAGGGTCAGGGGAAACCCATCGAGGTGCCCAAAAACTACTACCCGGACGACGACGACACCCAGCCGCCCCGGGTGACCTGGCGGTCCTGCGCCAATCTGCTCTACAGCAACTGGCTCAACTACTTTGTCTACCAGACCACGCCCTTTGACCTGGGCCAGCTGCCCGCCGGACAGGGGGAATAGGCAGACGGGGCCTCCCGCCAAAGGAGAACGCCGCAGGCTTACAAAAAAGCCTGCGGCGTTCTCCTGTTGAGTCAATCTCGATTTTTCCGTCACACCATCAGCCCCAGTCCCAGCCCCAGCAGGGATCCGGCCAGCACCTGGAGGGGCGTGTGGCCCATGACCTCCCGGAGGTCGTCGGCCAGCTCCTCCGCCGTCAGCTTCTCCACGTGCCGGAGAAGCTTGTTCACCAGCCGGGCGGTGTCCCCGGCGCTGCGGCGGACGTTGCAGGCGTCGTACATCACCACCGCCGCCAGAATCACCGACAGGGCGAAGGCGGCGCTGCCGGTGCCCTCCAGCTTCCCCACCGCCGCGGCGCAGGCCACCACCAACGCGGAGTGGCTGCTGGGCATCCCGCCGCTGGTGACGAAGAGGGAGATGTCCAGCTGCCGGTGGATGAACAGTCCCAGCAGCACCTTGATCGTCTGCGCCACGCACCAGGCCAGCAGGGCGCAGTCGATCACCGGATTTTTTGTCAGCATTCCCATATACATGGCAATTCCCCTCTATTTCCGCCGCCCGGCCAGACGGTCCGCCAGCTCCAGCAAAAAGCCGCCGTCCGAAAAGCCGGCAATGGCCTCCTTCGCAAGCCGCGTCTCCTCCTCCACCAGCCGCTGGCAGTTCTCCAGCCCCAGCAGATCCACAAAGGTCCACTTGTCCTCCTCCCGGTCCGAGCCCACCGGCTTGCCCAGCTCCGCCGGGTCGGCGGTGACATCCAGAATATCGTCCCGGACCTGGAAGGCCAGGCCGATGTGCCCGGCGTAGTCTGCGGCCTGCCGCCGGACCTCCGGGGAGGCC
>JAIEIQ010000214.1 GCA_029065305.1 Oscillospiraceae bacterium | reverse complement strand
CCTTGGAATCGACCGCCTGCCGCAGCATGGCGGAAAACGCCTCCAGGCTCATAGCCCCCAGGTCGCCCTCGGCACGGTGCCGGACGGAGACGGTGCCCGCCTCCATGTCCCGGTCGCCCACCACCAGCATATAGGGGATCTTCTCCAGCTGGGCCTCCCGGATCTTCTTGCCGATCTTCTCGTTGCGGTAGTCCACCTCCACCCGGAAGCCCTGGCCGTCCAGCTTGGCGGCAACCTCCCCGGCGTACTCCGCCGCCCGGTCGGTGACGGGCAGCACCTTCACCTGCACCGGATGCAGCCAGGCGGGGAAGGCCCCGGCAAAGTGCTCGGTGATCACGCCGATGAACCGCTCAATGGAGCCCAGCAGGGCCCGGTGGATCATGATGGGCCGGTGCTTCTCACCGTCCTCGCCCACATACTCCAGCTCAAACCGCTCGGGCATCTGCATATCCAGCTGGATGGTGCCGCACTGCCAGGTCCGGCCCAGGCTGTCCGCCAGATGGAAGTCCAGCTTGGGCCCGTAGAACGCGCCGTCGCCGGGGTTGATGACAAAGTCCTTGCCCAGCTCGGTGATCGCCGCCTGGAGGGTGTTCTCGGCGAAGTGCCAGACCTCCTCGTCGCCCATGTGGTCCTCGGGCATGGTGGACAGCTCGATCTGGTAGGTGAGGCCGAAGGTGGAATAGATCTCATCAAAAATACGGACCGTATTCTTGATCTCATCCTTCATCTGGTCCGGGGTCATGAAGATGTGGGCGTCATCCTGGGTAAAGCAGCGCACCCGGAACAGGCCGTGGAGCGCCCCCGACATCTCATGCCGGTGGACCAGCCCCAGCTCCGCCATCCGCAGGGGCAGATCCCGGTAGGAGTGGGGCTCGGACTTGTAGACCAGCATACCGCCGGGGCAGTTCATGGGCTTGACGGCGTAGTCCTCCTCGTCGATGACGGTGGTATACATGTTGTTCTTGTAGTGGTCCCAGTGGCCGGACTGGTGCCACAGGTGCTGGTTGAGGATGATGGGGGTGGCGATCTCCACATAACCGTACCGCTTGTGGCACTCCCGCCAGTAGTCCAGCAGGGTGTTTTTCAGCACCATGCCCTTGGGCAGGAAGAAGGGGAAGCCCGGCCCCTCCTCATTCATCATAAACAGGCCCAGCTCCCGGCCCAGCTTCCGGTGGTCCCGCTTCTTGGCCTCCTCAATCCGGGCCAGATACTCATCCAGCTCCTCCTTCTTGGGGAAGGCCACGCCGTAAATCCGCTGGAGGGTCTGGCGGCTGGAGTCGCCCCGCCAGTAGGCGGCGTTGCAGGCGGTGAGCTTGATGGCGTTGCCCTTGATGCGCCCGGTGGAGTCCACGTGGGGGCCGGCGCACAGGTCGGTGAACTCGCCCTGCTTGTAGAAGGAGATGACCGCGTCCTCGGGCAGGTCGTTGATGAGCTCCACCTTGTAGGGCTCGCCCTTCTCCTCCATAAACTGAATGGCCTCCGCCCGGGGCAGCTCGAAGCGCTCCAGCTTCAGCTTCTCCTTGCAGATCTTCCGCATCTCCGCCTCCAGCTCCTCCAGCTGGGTTTCGGAGAAGGGCTCCGGAGTGTCGAAGTCGTAGTAGAAGCCGTTGTCAATGGAGGGGCCGATGGCCAGCTTCACCTCCGGGTGCAGGCGCTTCATAGCCTGGGCCAGGACGTGGGAGCAGGTGTGCCAGTAGGTCTTGCGGTAGGTTTCGTTTTCAAAGGTGTACAGATTTTCTTCGGACATGGTAAAAGGGCTCCTTTCCCAAATGGGGGCAAAAAAGCTTCACCCCTGGAGTTTCTCAGGGGTGAAGCTATCAAACTCCACGGTTCCACCCTGCTTACGGCGCAAGCCGTCGCTCGTGACCGCAGTAACGCGCGGCAAACGTCCCGGCTTACTGCTCCGGAGGAGGTTCGGCGGGCGGCTCAGGGGTGGTGGGCGGTTCTGCGGCGCTGGGGAGGGCGGTTTCAGCAGCTGCGTCCTCTCTCTGTCCCGGCCAACAGGCGCGGTCCCCTTCTCTGCCATTTTCACCGTTAGTGTAGCACCGCAGGCGTGGGTTGTCAAGGGGGAAAATCCAGGATTTTGCAGGACCGCAGCGGCTGAGCGCCGGCGGGGGCGTTCGTGCCGCCATTGATTGGGATATGTACTACAGCTCCCGGAAGGCCATATCCCCAAAGGATGTCCGTCCCATTCCGCAGGAGCCGCAGCCGAACATGCCGTAGGCAAAGGCGCTGTCCCGGGCGGTCAGACAGGGCTTCCCGTCCACGGAGAGGGAGATCTCCTCCCCCCGGCACTGGAGCTCGAACTGATAAGCAGTGTCCTTCTTCCAGTCAAAATCACACTCGGCCAGGGTGGAGAAGCCGAAGTCGTTTTTGAGAATCACCAGTCTGCCCTCCCGGCCCAGACCGGCGGCGTATCCCCGCTGGGCTCCCTGGGCCCGGCACAGGAGCAGGTGGCTCTCCCCGTTCCGGGGCGTCACCGGCGCGGAGCAGACGTAGTCCCGGGCGTAGTAGTTCCCGGTGTAGGCGAAGGCCGGCTCCTGCCGCATGAGGTTCAGCGTGCCGCCGTAGAGGTCCCACGCCCCGTGGTCCATGGAGAAGGGGGTGATGGCGGCGAAATTCTTTTTCTGCTTGGCCATGGCGATGGTGTAGGCGGCGGGGCCGGTGATGGAGAACTCGTCCAGATAGACCATGCCCAGGGTCTTGCAGGAGGCGGGGGCGTACCCTTCCAGCACCACGCCCACCTCGTCCACCTGATCCCCCTGGGTGTCGGGGATGGTGAAGGTCACGTCGATCCACTCCCCCTGGACCAGCTTGCGGTAGCCCTGGAGGTGGAGGGCCTTGTCGGAGGCCGTGCGCACATAGGGGGCCGCGCCGGGGGTCTCGTTGCCGTTCCACTGGTCCAAATAGAGCTTCAGGGACACGGTCTGCCCCGGATAGGCCGTGGGGCTGAACACAGGGCTGTAGCGCTCGTCGGAGAAGTCCTCCCGGGTGTAGAAGGGCTTGTAGAACACCCGGCACTGGTCCCCCCGGACCATCCTGTCCAGGAGAATCCGCAGGGAGCCGGTTCCGGCATAGGCGTGCTTGGTGCTGTGGGCAATGGCGGCGAAGAAGGGGTCGGAGACGCGGATATTGTGGGTGGAGCCGGGGAGCTCGAAGTCGAAATGGACCTCCCCGGGCTTCACGCTCTCCCGCAGCGCCGCCGGGACCTCCTCCCCGGCCAGCCGGTACCCCAGCAGGGCCGTCTCCTTGCAGAAGGTGGGAATGTCCAGGATATTGAGGTATCCGGAGATGCCGGAGCAGACAATGCCGTCGTTGATGGGGCCCCGGTACTTCTCCGGCAGGCCCTCCAGGCCCTGGGCCACGCCCAGCACCGTGCCCACGTTGCCGGCGTTGCAGTCCGTGTCCCACCCGGCCATCGTCGCGATCTCCACCGTCCGGGCGAAATCGCCGCCGCCGTAGAGCAGGGCCATGGCGCACACCCCGGCGTTGGGGATGATGTGGCACACGCCCTGATACTTGTCGTAGCCCCAGTCCCGCTCCAGCATGTCCCGGCAGGCGCGCCAATCGCCGGGGTTCTCCCGGTGGAAGGCCTTCACCGCCTCCATCACATCCCGGTAGGTGCATTTCTCCGGAAGCTCCGCCAGCGCGGCGTCCATAATGGCGCGGATGTCATCCGTCTCAAAGGCCTTGGCAATGGCGGCGCAGAAAAACCGGGCCCCCCACAGGCCGTTGCCGTCGTGGGAGACGCTGGCCGCCGTCTGGCCCAGATCCGCCGCCTCATGGGGCTTTCCGGGGCTCACCAGCCCCCAGGTGTCGATGAAGATCTGGCCCCCGATCTGCTCCGCCAGAATCAGGCCGTTCTGCTCGATGGAGCCGGATTGCGGAGCGGGGATGCCCTTTTTCAGGTTCAGGTAGGCGGTGTGCTCCGTGCTCACGCCGTAGCCGCCCCACCAGTACAGGCCCACCCCCTCCCGGGCGTAGTTGAGCCAGGCCCGGGGGGGGGTGGGCCTGTACTGG
>JAIEIQ010000213.1 GCA_029065305.1 Oscillospiraceae bacterium | reverse complement strand
GCCCTCCAGCCCGTCGGAGCCGAAAATGACGCCGGGCCGCTTGCGGACCCGGTCGGCCCCCTTCAGGGCGCTGATGGACTCATTGCCGTAATCCTGCTTCTTCTCGCCTGCCATTGGGTTCCTCCGTTCAATAACAATCACTTTTTATTGTAGCAGAGGGAGCCGGCAAAGGCAAGGGAAATTTCCTGTTGATTTTTCCGTCGGTTTACCGTCCCGCCCCGCCGGACGCTTCCCATTTCGCACCAAAACCGGGCGGTTGAAGCCGCAAACGGAAATCATTTGAAAATTTTAAAAATTTTTCTTTACAAAAGGTATAGCCCCTGGTATACTTTACTTCCTGTATAAAGCAGTTCCGCCTCCGGGCGGCAGAATGAGAGAACGAGGTATCAGAGAGAGATGAACGAGGATTTTTCCAGAGTGCTGTCCCTGCTCCGGCAGGAGATGGGCATCAGTCAGAGAAAGGCGGCTGCGGCCCTGGGCATCAGCCAGGCGCTGCTGAGCCACTATGAGAACGGCGTGCGGGAGCCGGGACTGGCCTTTGTGGTGCGGGCCTGCGACTTCTACCACGTGTCGGCGGACTATCTGCTGGGCCGGTCCCTCAGCCGGGACGGGGCTGTTATTGAGGCGGAGGAGCTGCTGGACGCCAGCGAGGCCAAGGAAAATCTCAAGGGCAGCATTATGGCCAAGCTCCAGAAAAAGCTGCTGGTGAACACCACCAGCGTGCTCTTCGATCTGCTGGGGAGGATGGGCAGCAAGGAGGCGATCACCGCCGCCAGCACCTATCTCTCCAGCGCCCTCTACCAGATCTTCCGGCCCCTCTACCGGGCGGCGGGGGAAAATGAGAAATATTTCTCCATCGACCCCACGGCCTTTAACATGGACGTTCTGTCGGCGGATATGACTGTCTCCCGGATCCGCTACGCCCGGGCCCTGGCGGAGTACAAGGGGGAGTATCCGCCCATGGACGCCCAGTCCCTGGCGGAGGGGTATCAGGGGCTGTCCCAGGCGGTGGCCCAGGTGCTCCACCACACCGACGAGCGGGCCAGGGAGCTGGAGAAAAACTAAGAAACCACCCGCGCTCCGGCGCGGAGAATCGAGGACTGTATGGACCAGAAAAGAATCCGGAATTTTTCGATCATCGCCCACATCGACCACGGAAAATCCACCCTGGCCGACCGGCTGCTGGAGACCTGCGGCGCGGTGGCGGAGCGGGACATGGAGAATCAGCTCCTGGACAACATGGACCTGGAAAAGGAGCGGGGGATCACCATCAAGGCCCGGGCCGTGACCTTCGACTACACCGCCGCCGACGGCGAAACTTATACCCTGAACCTCATCGACACCCCGGGCCATGTGGACTTCAACTACGAGGTCAGCCGCTCCCTGGCGGCCTGCGAGGGGGCGGTGCTGGTGGTGGACGCCAGCCAGGGCATTGAGGCCCAGACGTTGGCCAACACCTACCTGGCCCTGGACAACGACCTGGAGATCCGGCCGGTGATCAACAAGATCGACCTCCCCGCCGCAGAGCCCGAGCGGGTCAAGCACGAGATTGAGGACATCATCGGCATCCCGGCCCTGGACGCCCCCGAGATCTCCGCCAAGGTGGGGCTGAACATCCCCGCCGTACTGGAGGACGTGGTTGCCAACATCCCCGCGCCCGCCGGAGATCCGGACGCCCCCCTGCGGGCCCTGATCTTTGACAGCTACTACGACGCCTACAAGGGGGTTATTGTCTACTTCCGGATCATCGACGGCGCGGTAAAGAGGGGGATGTCCATCAAGATGATGGCCAGCGGGGCCCAGTACCAGATCCTGGAGTGCGGGTTGCTGCGGCCCCTGGGCTATGAGCCCTGCGACCAGCTCCAGGCCGGGCAGGTGGGCTACCTCACCGCCTCTATCAAAAATGTCCGGGACACCGAGGTGGGGGATACGGTCACAGGCTGTGACCGGCCTGCCCAGGAGCCCCTTCCCGGCTACCGGAAGGCCCAGTCCATGGTCTACTGCGGCGTGTACACCGAGGACGGCAGCAAGTACCCCGATCTTCGGGACGCCCTGGAGAAGCTTCAGCTCAATGACGCCTCCCTGACCTTCGAGCCGGAGAGCTCCGTGGCCCTGGGCTTCGGGTTCCGGTGCGGGTTTCTGGGGATGCTCCACATGGAGGTCATCCAGGAGCGGCTGGAGCGGGAGTTTGACCTGGACCTGATCACCACCATGCCCTCCGTTATCTACAAGGTCACGAAGACCGACGGCACGCTGGTCAGCGTGGACAACCCCCACAACTACCCTGACCCCGGCGTCATTGCCTCGGCGGAGGAGCCCTTTGTCAAGGTCTCCATCATCGCCCCCAACGAGTATGTGGGCAACATCATGCCCCTGTGCCAGGACCGGCGGGGGGAGTTCAAGGACATGCAGTATCTGGACACCAATCTGGT